>NZ_CP014595.1:1635000-1887500 GCF_001687105.1 Salipiger sp. CCB-MM3 | reverse complement strand
TCGAGCACCGGATAGGAGACGCCGCGCATCTCGTCGGGGCGCAGCGCCGTCTCGAAGGCAACGTATTTCGCTCCGGATTGCACGCCAGCCATATTCAGCAGGTCGGCCAGTTCGAACCCGTTCCACGGCACGACCATCGACCATGCCTCGACACAGCGGAAGCGGTAGATGCGCTCTTCGATACTCATCTGCGAGAGAATGTCTTCGAGCGCGTAGGTGCCGGGCTTGTCGACCATACCGTCGATGGTGACCGACCACGGCTCGGTGGTCAGCGCATCGGCGTATTTCTTGGGATCGCCCTTATCGGTGCCGAACTCATAGTAATTGTTGTAGCTGGTGATCTCTTCCCAGCTGTTGGGCTCGAGCCCTTCCGCCGCATGGGCGCGGCCCGTGAGACCGGCCAGTGCCAGCCCCCCTGCCCCACCGATGAGCTGCCGGCGATTCAGCCACAGCGACTCGTCGGTAACGTGATGATCCTTGAGATCGCCTTTCCAGCGGAACGCCATGGGTATCCTCCTTCATACGGGTGTGGGTATCCGGGTTTCAGCAAAGGTAGCGGCAATCCGCCGATCCACCAAACCAAGCGATCTCACGTTGCGGTGTCTCCTCTGTAACTTGGGCGCAGTTTCGAGAAGGGGATCGAGCTGCCGTCGGCCTGCACGATGCGCACATGGCGGCGGCGCATCTGCCGCGGCTCCGACACGCCAACCGAATGGGCGATGGTCTCGACCTCTTTGATCACCGCCTTGGCGTAATTGGCGACCTTCATGTATTTGTCCTCGACCACGAGGCCCTTTTGCAGCCGCGGATCATGGGTGGTGATGCCGGTCGGGCAGGTGTTGCGATTGCACTTCAGCGCCTGAATGCAGCCCATGGAGAACATGAAGCCGCGCGCCGAGGTGACGAAATCCGCGCCGAGGCAGATCGCCCATGCCACATCCGCCGGGTTCACCAGCTTGCCCGCGGCCACGATGCGGATGCGTTCCTTGAGGCCATAGCGGTCGCGCAGATCGACGATGCGCGGCAGCGCCTCGCGGATCGGCATGCCGACAAGATCGATAAGCGGCATGGGCGCGGCCCCGGTGCCGCCCTCGCCGCCGTCGATGGTGATGAAGTCGGGCGCGCTTTCGGGTCCGCGCTCGACGATCAGTTGGAACATGCGCTCCCACTCGTCGGAAGAGCCGATCACCGTCTTGAAGCCCACCGGCTTGCCCGAGACACGGCGGATGTGGACAATCATGTCGAGCAGGTCTTCGAAGGTGTCGATCTCGCGGTGGCGGTTCGGCGAGATGCCGGGCTGGCCCACCTTGAGGCCGCGGATCGCGGCGATCTCTGCGTTGACCTTCTCGCCCGGAAGGATGCCGCCCTTGCCGGGCTTGGCACCTTGGGCGAGTTTCAGTTCGAACATTTTCACCTGCGGACGCGCGCCCACCGCCGCCAGCTTGGCGTCATCGATATTGCCGTGCTCATCGCGGATGCCAAATTTGGCGGTACCGATCTGATAGACGAGATCGCAGGCGCCAAGCTCGTGGAACGGGGCGAGCCCGCCCTCGCCGGTGTTAAGCCAGATGCCCGCCGCGGCGGCCCCGCGGCTGAGCGCCTCGACCGCCGGGCGCGAGATCGCGCCATAGCTCATGCCCGAGATGTTGAAGATCGAGCGCGCCACGAAGGGCACTTTGGCCATCGGGCCGATCACCATGGGCTCGGTCGCCGAGAACTGATCGTCGAGCGGCGGGAAGACCGCGTTCACGAAGATCGGCGTGCCGGGGATGTTGAGATTGCGGGTGGAGCCGAAGGCGACGGTGTTATCCTTGCCCTTGGTGGCATGATACACCCAGTCGCGCTGCGCCCGGTTGAAGGGCATCTCCTCGCGGTCCATGGCAAAGAAGTACTGGCGGAAGAATTCGCCGAGCTTGCTGAACCAGCCCCGGAAGCGGCCGATCACCGGGTAGTTGCGCCGGATCGCGTCGCCGGTCTGGGTGGTGTCGATCAGGTAGAGCAAGACCACCGCCAGCACTGCAAGACCGATGGCCACCAGAAAGACCAGTGCCAGAACCTGCAGGATATACATTGCCGCGCCCATGAAGTGCCTCTGCGTTGTCGTGTGATTGCGTAGATTGCCGGGTTTGTCGCTTGGCATGGTTACAAGGCGATGTCGTCACGGCAAGGCAGGAGTGAGGGGGCTGGATCACTGTTAGCGCCGCAGCTTCTGCTGGGATCAGGCGGGGATCCGATGGGGATCAGTGCGGGATCAGGCGAAAACCGCGCCAGATCATTCACGAGGTGCTGACATGTTCTCACGCAGGCTCGACCAGATCGCCCGGATTTGCCCGATTTCGGGCGCTGCAATAGCCCCGCCCCGTCCTCCGGCAAGCCCGGCTCACGCGGATTTCAGGCTGATCCGTCTGCGAGAAGCCCCCGTAATCCTTGGTACATTCACCTGATGAAGGAGGACTTCACAATGATCCGCATGACTTCCATTGCTCTCACCACCACCGCAGCCCTGATCGCCGGCCCGGCTCTGGCCGATCACCACATGGAAAAGAACATCGTCGAGACCGCGCAGGAAGCCGGCGACTTCTCGACCCTTCTGGCCGCAGCCGAGGCGGCTGGCCTTGTGGACACGCTGACCGGCGAAGGCCCGTTCACCGTGTTTGCCCCCACCGACGAAGCCTTTGACGCGCTGCCCGAGGGCACCGTGGACGAGCTTCTGATGGAAGAGAACAAGGACAAGCTGACCGACATCCTCACCTACCACGTGGTGCCGGGCAAAGTGATGTCGACGGACCTCGAGGACGGCATGATGGCCGAGACCGTGCAGGGCGAGAGCCTTGAGATCATGACCTCGGACGGCGTGACCGTGGACGGCGTGAGCGTCACCAAAGCCGACATCGAAGCCTCGAACGGCGTGATTCACGTCATCGACGGCGTGCTGATGCCCGAGTGATCTGACCGCAGCGGCCGGGCGGGATGACCCGCTCGGCCCCGCGAACAGGAAAAAGGCCCGCCGGATCGGCGGGCCTTTCTCACATTATATATAGGGCGCTGTTCAGTGCACCACGGCGTCGTCGGGACGCGGCCGGTTGCTGGCACCGATCTTGTCGCCGATGATCAGCCCGTCGGCCCCGGCGCTCACCGGCACCGTGTCGCCGTCGTGGATGTCGCCGCCGAGGATCATCTCGGCCAGCGGATCCTGCAGCGCGCGCTGGATCACCCGCTTGAGCGGACGTGCCCCGAAGACCGGATCGTAGCCCTCTTCGGCGAGCCACTTCTTGGCATCCGCGTCGAGCGTGAGATTGACCTTGCGGTTCGCCAGACGCTTGAGCAGCCGCGCAAGCTGGATCTCGACGATCCCGCCCATGTCCTCGCGCTTGAGCCGATCGAAGATGATCGTCTCGTCGAGACGGTTGAGGAACTCGGGGCGGAAGTGCGCCCGAACCGCATCCATCACGTCACGCTTGGCCGCGCCGCTGTCGGCACCTTCCGGCAGCTGGCTGAGCGCCTGCGAGCCGAGGTTCGAGGTCAGCACGATCAGCGTCTGCTTGAAGTCCACGGTCCGGCCCTGACCATCGGTCAGCACACCATCATCGAGCACCTGCAGCAGCACGTTGAACACATCCGGGTGCGCCTTCTCGACCTCGTCGAACAGCACCACCTGATAGGGGCGCCGCCGCACGGCCTCGGTCAGCACACCGCCTTCGTCATAGCCGACGTAGCCCGGAGGCGCGCCGATCAGACGGGCGACCGCGTGTTTCTCCATGAACTCGGACATGTCGATGCGAACCATCGCGCTGTCGTCATCAAAGAGGAACTCGGCCACGGCCTTGGTCAGCTCGGTTTTGCCCACGCCGGTCGGCCCGAGGAACAGGAACGAGCCAAGCGGACGGTTCTCGTCGTTGAGCCCTGCCCGTGCGCGGCGCACCGCGTTGGCCACGGCGCGCACCGCCTGGCTCTGGCCGACGACCCGCTTGTGCAGTCCATCTTCCATGCGCAGCAGTTTTTCGCGCTCGCCCTCGAGCATTTTCGAGGTCGGGATTCCCGTCCAGCGTTCGACCACCTCGGCGATCTGCTCGGGACGCACGGCCTCTTCGACCATGACATCGCCTTCGCCCTTCTCGGCCTGCTCGAGTTTCTGCTCGAGCTCGGGGATCTTGCCGTACTGCAGTTCACCGGCCTTGGCGAAGTTGCCCTCGCGTTTGGCGATCTCGAGATCGGCGCGCATCCGGTCGAGCTGTTCCTTGACGTCCCGCGCCGAGGCCAGCTTGTCGCGTTCGGCCTGCCATTTGGCGGTCATCTCGGCAGAGCGCTCTTCCTGCTCGGCCAGTTCCTTCTCGAGCTTTTCGAGCCGGTCCTTCGAGGCAGCATCATCCTCGAGCTTCAGCGCCTCGACCTCGATCTGCATCTGCAGGATGTTGCGGTCGATCTGGTCAAGCTCTTCGGGCTTGCTGTCCACTTCCATGCGCAGGCGGGAAGCGGCCTCATCCATGAGGTCGATCGCCTTGTCGGGCAGGAAACGGTCGGTGATGTAACGGTGCGAGAGCGTCGCCGCGGCCACAAGCGCAGAGTCCGAGATCCGCACGCCGTGGTGCAGCTCGTATTTCTCCTTGATGCCGCGCAGGATCGAGATCGTGTCCTCGACCGTGGGCTCCTGCACCATCACCGGCTGGAAGCGCCGTGCGAGGGCCGGGTCTTTTTCCACGTGCTTACGGTACTCGTCGAGCGTGGTGGCGCCGACGCAGTGCAGCTCGCCGCGGGCCAGTGCCGGTTTCAGCAGGTTCGAGGCGTCCATCGCCCCGTCCGCCTTGCCTGCGCCGACAAGCGTGTGCATCTCGTCGATGAAGAGGATGATCTCGCCAGCGGCGGTCTCGATCTCCTTCAGGATGGCCTTCAGCCGCTCTTCGAACTCGCCGCGGTACTTCGCACCGGCGATCAGCGCGCCCATGTCGAGCGCCATCAGCCGCTTGTTGCGCAGGCTTTCGGGCACGTCGCCATTGACGATGCGCAGCGCAAGACCTTCGGCAATCGCGGTTTTACCGACGCCGGGTTCACCGATCAGCACCGGGTTGTTCTTGGTGCGGCGCGAGAGCACCTGCATTGAGCGGCGGATCTCGTCGTCACGGCCAATGATCGGGTCGATCTTGCCCTGTTCGGCGGCTTCGGTCAGATCGCGCGCATACTTCTTGAGGGCGTCATAGCCCTCTTCGGCATTGGCGCTGTCCGCCGTGCGGCCCTTGCGAATGTCGTTGATCGCCTCGTTCAGCTTCTGCGGCGTGACCGCGCCGGCCTCCAGCGCCTCCTTGGCGCCGCTGCGCTCGATGGCGAGGGCCATGAGGACACGCTCGACGGGAACAAAGCTGTCGCCCGCCTTCTTCGCGATCTTCTCGGCCTCGTCGAGCACGCGCCCGGTGGCCGAGTCGAGATACACCTGACCGGCGTCGCCCGAGACCTTCGGCTGTTTCGCGAGTTTCTGATCGAGGGTTTCCACCACCCGCTGCGGCGCACCGCCGGCCCGGGTGATCAGGTTGCTGGCCAGCCCCTGGTCATCGTCCATCAGGGCCTTCAGCAGGTGTTCGGGAACCAGCCGCTGATGGCCTTCCCGCATAGCGATGGTCTGCGCGGCTTGAATGAACCCACGCGACCTTTCAGTGAACTTCTCCAAGTTCATCACGTCTCTCCTTCCACAAGCGCCCGTCTGGGATTTGCCCCGCCTGCCAGGCAGCACGGAGCGGTATCGGGCCTCGGAGTAGAGATGGGCGCAGCGCATGAACGGTTCAAGAACATCGGCATGGAAAAAATGCCGGGGTGCGCCCCTCGCCCGCCCCCTGCAATGGCCTGACACCGATGTTTAACATCTTTGCCGCATGTTGGCCCGAAGAGCATGACGCTGCGCGGCAAAAGACCGCCCAGAGACAGCGCATTGACAGACCGACCTTTAGAAGGATGCAAGAAATGCATGTGGACCGCGTCGAATTCGACGGTTTCGAGCCGATGGAACGGGGCGCTGCCGCCCGTCTCTGCGATGGCACCGACCCGGATACCATCGGCCCGCCCGGCGGCAGCGTCTCGCTGGTCTCTCAGGATGGGCGGCTGCGGGTTTCGCTGCTCGGCGCGCCGCAGGCGCAGCGGCCCGCACCGCCGCGAAACTCCGGCTGCTGCTGCGCATGCCGGAGTTTCGCGGCGGTGCGCAACGGCTGACCTTCGCCAGAACGCTGCCGCTGCGCACCCGCAAGCGCCGCTGAGGCGCTCAGCCCGCCTTACGCAGGTCGGCGATCATCGCGTCGATATCGCCCCGCCGCCGGTCGAGCATGGCGCCGATCTCGGTCCGTTCGGTGAGCAGCATGTTCACGCCCTCGACGTACATATTGTAGAACCGCCCGGATTTCTCGCCGACGAAGAAGGTCACCTCGAAGGGCGATTGCCCGCGCAGCTTGGCGACGGTGGCCACCTGATAGGCGTTCTTGACCTTCTGCGTTCCGGAGACGGTGATCTCGCTGCCGACGAACTGGCGGAACTGCTTGCCGTATTTGCGCGCGGCATAGCCTTGGAACGCCGCGGTGAAGGCTTTCTTCTGCGCCCCGGTCGCGCGCCGCCCGTCGGCGCCCATCACATAGGCCGCGATATAGGGCATGTCGCCATAGCGCCCGAAGATGCGTTCGAACTGCGCGATCATCGCCGACTCGGAAGCGCCCGAGGCGATCACCGCGTTCACGTCACCGACCAGCCCCTGCACCAATTGCTCGGCCTGCGCCGCGCTGGCGGCCAGCGCCGCGCCGGGCAGCAGCGCCAGCCCCGAGAGCGCCAGCCCATGGGTCAGAAAGCTGCGGCGGCTCGCGAAATAACTCATCAAAATCCCTCCGTATCCAAGGCTTCGGGGTCGATGAACCCCGCGCCCTCAATGCTGTCGTCGCCCAGTTCGTGACGGCGTTTTTCGAGCCAGATCACCCGTGCCTGCGCGTAGCTGTCGGCGCTGCCGGTCAGAACCGCGTCGATCGCGTCGCCATAGTCGCTGCGCTTTATCGCCAGTTCGCCCAGACGGGCGCCGTAGCGAACATAGCGTTGCGGCGAGGGAAGCACATAGGCAAACGGATCGGTGAAGAAGTCGACGAAGAGACCAACCGTCTCGCGCTCGGTCGAGGGGCCGAGCACCGGGAGCTCCATGTAGGCGCCCTCGGGAAAGCCCCAAACGAAGAGTGTTTCACCAAAATTGCTGCGATCTTCGGGCAGGCCCATGGGGCTGGCGACATCCATCAGCCCGGCAATCCCCAGCGTCGCGTTCACGGAAAAGCGAAGTGTGTTTCGCGAGGCGCGCAGCAAGCGGCCCTGCAAAATCTGGTTCACCACGGTCTGCGGCAAAGCAACCGTGTCAGAGAAATTGACCACGCCGGATTTAACCGGCTGCGGAAGCGAAGAAATCATTCCGCCATCGCCTTTACCGGAAAGGCCGGAATAGATCTTCTTGTTAAACGAGTGGACGCGGCGGTTGGCGGGTTCTTGCGGATCGAAGATGCCGTCGGGCGACTCGCCCGGACCGGGTGTCGCACAGGCCGCGAATCCCGTTATAAGCGCCAACGCAGCAAAGGCGCGCAGCAACGAGGCGCAGCCGCCCGTCCGTGGAATTGTCATTAGGAAAAACCGAATCTTGATGTACAAGATCTAGGTAATTGGAAAAGGTGCCCAACCCAAGCGGACAATCGGCATGTGCCTCAGGCGTGGCAAGAGTGCGACATGGATATTTTTGAGAATCCACGTCGCAGACGAAATACAGACAAACGGAGAGCGGAATAGCGCTCATGCAAAATAGAATAAAATCTGCTGGAGCTGATGAACTTGCAGCCGCCCGCAAGCAAAGTCGGCCCTATTATTGGTTCGTTGGTATCTTCAGTTTCTTCGTCAACATGTTGATGCTGACGGGTCCGCTTTACATGCTTCAGGTCTACGATCGGGTGCTTGGCTCGCGGTCCGAAGCGACGCTGCTGGCCCTGACCGCACTTGTGGTGTTTCTCTACGGGATGATGGGCGTGCTCGACTACGCCCGCGGGCGCGTGATGGCACGAGTCGCCGCGCGCTTTCAGGCGGCGCTCGACATGCGCGTCTTCGATGCCGTGATTCGGCGCTCGTCGGTAAAAATGGACGAATTGGCCGCCACCGGCCTCAAGGATCTTGAGGCCGTGCAGCGGTTCATGGCCTCGCCGGTGCTGATGGCCCTGTTCGATCTGCCTTGGACCCCGCTCTTCATCGCGGGCATCTTCGTGTTCCACCCGTGGCTCGGGTTCCTTGCCATTGCTGGCGGCGTGGTGCTGGTGATCATCACCATCGCCAACCAGATGCTGAGCCGCGCGCCGACCCTGAAATCCAACCGCGCGGTGCTGGCCGCCGAGCAGACTTCGGAGCAGATCCGGCTCGACGCCGAGACGGTGCAGGCCATGGGGATGCGCGGGGCCGCGTTTCGCCGCTGGGACCGCGCCCGCTCGGAGGCGCTGAACGGCCAGATCTCGACCAATGACCTCGTTGGCACTTTTACCACGATGACCAAGAGCTTCCGCATGCTGCTGCAGTCGGCGATGCTGGGTCTTGGCGCCTATCTGGTGCTGCAGAACGAGCTGACCGCCGGTGCGATGATCGCAGGCTCGATCCTGATGGGCCGCGCGCTTGCGCCCATCGAGCTGGCAATCGGCCAGTGGCCGATGGTCACCCGCGCCCGCAAAGGCTGGGACAACCTGTCGGAACTGCTGGGCGAAATGCCCCCCGAGCCCGCCCGCACGCCGCTGCCAAAGCCGCGCGCGCTGCTGGAGGTTCAGCAGCTTACCGTGGTGCCGCCGGGAGAGCAGCAGGCCGCCCTGCGTCTGGTCTCTTTCGATCTGCAGCCGGGCCATGCGGTCGGCGTGATCGGCTCGTCCGGCGCTGGCAAATCGACGCTGGCGCGCGCGATCACCGGGGTCTGGCGCCCCGCTGGCGGGCGCATCCGTCTCGATGGCGCAACGCTCGATCAGTATGACGAGGATCTGGGCAAGCACATCGGTTATCTGCCGCAGCGGGTCAGCCTGTTCGACGGCACCATCGCCGAGAACATCGCCCGTCTTGCCGACCAGCCCGACCCCGAGAAGATCGTCGAGGCGGCCAAGAAGGCCGACGCGCATGAGATGATCCTCAAGCTGCCCAAGGGCTATGACACCCGCGTCACCGCCACCGGCGGGCGGCTGTCGGGCGGTCAGATGCAGCGCATCGGCCTGGCCCGTGCGATGTACGGCGATCCGGTGATCCTCGTGCTCGACGAGCCCAACTCGAACCTCGACAATGAGGGCAGCGAGGCGGTCAACGCCGCCATCCGCCGCCTCAAGGAAGAGGGCAAATCGGTCATCATCATGGCCCACCGCCCTGCCGCGATCCGCGAATGCGACATGCTGCTGATGCTCGAGCATGGGGCCCGCGTCGCCTATGGTCCGAAGGACGAGGTGCTGCGCGCGCAGGTCAAGAACCACGAACAGATTACCCGGCACGCCGGGCCCGGAGGTGTCCGCTAATGTCGCAAGAGACCGACAAGCGCTTCCCGCTCAAGAAACCGCTCACGCTGGGCCTTATTGCCCTGCTGATCCTCGTCGGGGGCTTTGGCACCTGGGCGGCCACAACCAATATTTCCGGCGCCATCGTCGCCGGGGGCCAGATTCAGGTCGAACGCAACCGTCAGGTCGTACAGCACCCCGATGGTGGTGTGGTCGAAGAGATCGTCGTCGACGAGGGCGATGTGGTCGAAGCTGGCGATGTGCTGATCAAGCTCGATCCAACGCTGCTGCAGTCCGAGCTGAACATCGTCGAGGGTCAGTATTTCGAACTGGTCGCCCGCCGTGCCCGCCTGCAGGCGGAACGCGACGGCTCTGAGGAGCTGACCTTCGACGAGACGCTGCTCAAGGTGGCCGACTATGACGACGAGGTGCAGGAGCTGATCGAAGGCCAGCGCAACCTGTTCTTCGCCCGTCTCGAGTCGATGAACCGCGAGTCCGAGCAGCTGACCAAGCGCCGCGATCAGATCGTGAATCAGGTCGAGGGGCTCGACGCGCAGCAGACCGCGCTGAACAGCCAGCTGGCGCTCATCGAAGAAGAGCTGAACGACCAGAAATCACTGCTCGACCGCGGTCTTGCGCAGGCCAGCCGCGTGCTCGCCCTGCAGCGCGAAGAAGCGCGGCTGTCGGGCGAGGTCGGCGATCTGACGGCGCAGAAGGCGCAGTCCGAAGGCCGGATGACCGAGATCGACATCGAGGTACTGAAGCTCGCCACCACCCGCCGCGAAGAGGCGATCACCCAGCTGCGCGACATGCAGTACCGCGAGCGTGAGCTTGCCGAACAGCGCTCTGCCCTGCTCGAAAAGCTCAAGCGGATGGAAATCCGCGCGCCCGTCAGCGGCGTGGTCTACGGGCTGACCGTCTTCGCCCCGCGTTCGGTGATCCGCGCCGCGGACCCGGTGCTCTACCTCATTCCGCAGGACCGCCCGCTGGTGATCACCGCGCAGGTGCCGCCGATCCACATCGATCAGGTGCACGTCGGGCAAGAGGTGACACTGCGTTTCTCGGCGCTCGACCAGCGCCGCACGCCCGAGACCTTTGGCACGGTGACGCAGATCTCGGCCGACTCCTTCACCGACGAGAACACCTCGGCCAGCTTCTACCGCGCCGAGATCATGCTCGACGAAGGACAGATCGACCGCCTGCCCGAAGGCACAAGCCTCGTTCCGGGCATGCCGGTAGAGGCCTTCCTGCGCACCGCGGACCGCACGCCGCTCGCCTATTTGGTGAAACCGTTCACCGATTACTTCTCCAAGGCGTTCCGCGAATAAGTCTCGCACATAAAGCTTGGAAGGGGCCGCTGTCTTCGGGACGCGGCCCCTTTTCTTTGAGCTGCCGTGGGTCTAGCGTCCGCCGCAGATCACACGGACAGATTTCTCGGACAGATCACACGGAGGCTCCAATGACCGATATCACCGCCCGCCTTGCAGAGCTTGGCCTGACGCTGCCCGACGCGCCCGCCCCCGCCGCCAACTACGTGCCCTACGTGCAGAGCGGCACCATGCTCTATGTCTCCGGCCAGATCAGCATGGATGAAAACGGCCTGATCACCGGCAAGATCGGCGACACGCTGGATGTCGAGGCCGGGGCGAAGGCCGCCCAGCGCTGCGCCCTGTCGCTCATCGCACAGGCCAAGGCGGCCTGCGGCGGCGATCTGTCGAAGCTCAAGCGCGTGGTGAAGCTGGTCGGTTTCGTGAATTCCACCCCCGAATTCACCGAACAGCCCAAAGTCATCAACGGCGCCTCGGACCTGATGGTCGCGGTCTTCGGCGATGCTGGCAAACACGCCCGCTCGGCGGTCTCCGCGGGCGCGCTGCCCATGGGTGTCGCCGTCGAGATCGAAGCGATCTTCGAGCTCGCCTGATGACCGGCCTGCCCGCCGCGTTCCTCGACCGGCCCATCGCGCATCGTGCCCTGCATGATCTCGCGGCGGGCCGCCCCGAGAACTCCCGCGCCGCTATCTCGGCGGCCATCGAACAGGGCTATGGCATCGAGATCGACCTGCAGCTCTCGTCCGATGGCGTCGCCATGGTGTTTCACGACGAGCGGCTGGAGCGGCTCACCGGGGCACGCGGGCTCTTAGGCGCGCGCGATGCCTCCGAGCTTTCGGCGCTGCGCCTCAAGGGCGGCGACGAAGGCATTCCGACGCTGACCGAGGTGCTGGATCTCGTCGCCGGGCGCGTGCCGCTGCTCATCGAGATCAAGGATCAGGACGGCGCGCTCGGTGCCGATGTGGGACCGCTGGAGAAAGCCACCGCCGATGCGCTGCGCGGCTACGACGGCCCGGTGGCGGTGATGTCCTTCAACCCCCACTCCATCGCGCGTATGGCGCGGCTCGCGCCGCAGCTGCCGCGCGGGCTGACCACCGACGCCTTCGATCCAGAGGATTGGTCCGGCGTGCCGGGCTGGCGGCTCGAAGAGCTGCGCGCCATCCCCGATTACACCCGCACCGGCGCCTGTTTCATCAGCCACGGTTGGCGCGATCTCGCCAGTCCGCGCGTGGCGGAGCTCAAAGAGGCGGGCGCCAGCATCCTGTGCTGGACCATCCGCACGCCCGAGCAGGAGGCAGAGGCCCGCAAGGTGGCCCAGAACGTGACCTTCGAGCAGTATCTCGCGTGAGCGTGTCTTGATCCCGGCCCCGCCGGGATCAGATACTGCCCGGTGATGACAGGGCCAAAGATCTCCGCATGACCGACCAGAGTCCCAACGAGACAGCTGGCGAGACCATCGCCGTCAACGTGCTGAGCTCGCTCGACCAGATTGCTCAAAGCGACTGGGACGCCTGCGCCTGCCCCGAGGCGGCCAACGGCGGGCGCCCGGACGATCCTTTCACAACCTGGCGCTTCCTGCGCGCGCTGGAACGCTCCGGCTCGGTCGGGCGCGGCACCGGCTGGGAGCCACGCTACCTCGCCGCCGAAAAGGCCGGGCGGCTGATCGCCGTGGCGCCGCTCTATGCCAAGGGCCACAGTCAGGGCGAGTATATCTTCGACCACAGTTTCGCCCATGCCTATGAGCAGGCGGGCGGCGACTATTATCCCAAGCTGCAGATCGCCGTGCCATTCACCCCCGCCACCGGGCGGCGCTTCCTGACCCGTCCGGGACATGAGGCCGAGGGCATGATGGCGCTGGTGCAGGGCGCGGTGCAGCTGACCGCCGACAATGATCTGAGCTCGCTGCACATCACCTTCTGCACCGAGGGCGAGGCGGTGGCTGGCGAGCGCATGGGTCTGCTGCGCCGCGTCACCCAGCAGTTCCACTGGCTCAACAGAGATTACGCGGATTTCGACGGGTTCCTCGCCGATCTCAGCTCGCGCAAGCGCAAGGCGATCCGCAAAGAGCGCGCGCGGGCGCAGGAGTTCGGCGGCCGCATCCGCATCCTCACCGGCGATGAGATCGCGCCCGAGCACTGGGATGCCTTCTGGGAGTTCTATCAGGACACCGGCGGGCGCAAATGGGGCACACCCTATCTGACCCGCGCCTTCTTTGACGAGCTGCATGAGACCATGCGCGAGGATGTGGCGCTGGTGATCTGCGAGCGCGAGGGTATGCCGGTCGCCGGGGCGCTGAATTTCATCGGGCGTGACGCGCTCTTCGGGCGCTACTGGGGCTGCACCGAGGATCACCCCTGCCTGCATTTCGAGGCGTGCTACTATCAGGCCATCGACTTCGCCATCGCCCACGGTCTCGGGCGGGTGGAGGCCGGGGCGCAGGGCGAGCACAAGCTGGCGCGCGGATATCTGCCCAGCCAGACCCATTCGCTGCATTGGTTTCCCGACAAGGGGTTTGCCCGCGCCGTGGCGCACTATCTGGAGGCCGAGGCACGCGCCGTGGACGAGGACATCGAGGTTCTTACCGCCTACGGCCCGTTCCGGAAAGACCACGGGAAGGACACCCAATGACAGAGAAACTCTCCGACACCGGCCGCGCCACCATGCTGGCCCCGCTGCTCGAGAACGGCTGGGAGATGAACGAGGCCGAAGACACGCTGTGCAAGACCTATGAGTTCGGCGATTTCACCGAAGCGTTCTCATGGATGACCCGCGCCGCGCTCTGGGCCGAGAAATGGAACCACCATCCCGACTGGCGCAATGTCTACAAGACCGTGGAAGTGAAGCTCACCACCCATGACGTCGGCGGCCTCAGCTCGCTCGACGCAAAACTGGCGCGCAAGCTCGACACGCTCTGAGCATCGCGCCCGGCCTCCCGGCGCATGGGCGCGCCGGAGGGCTGTGGATTTGCGTATTTGGAAAGAGAAGAAGACCCGATGGTGAGACCCATTCTCGCTTCTTCTCTTTAAAAATACGCATATCCGGCGGCGCCACAAAGGATGCCGCCGGAGGTTAAGGTCAGATCGCCGCCAGCAGCGCCTCGCCGCCCGAGATCTCGCAGGTGCCGCGCCCGGTCTCTTCGTGGAAGACCACGACCTTGCCGTCTTCGACATACATCGCATAGCGCTTCGAGCGGCGGATCAGTCCGGCGGGCGGCGCGCTGAACTCCATGTCGATGGCGTTGGTGAAGGCGGATTCGGGATCGGCCAGCATGGTCAGCCCCGCCTCGGTCGCGCCGGTGCTTTCGCCCCAGACCTTCATCACGAAGGGATCGTTGACCGACACGCAGATGATCTCGTCCACACCCTTGGCGTCGAACCCGTCCTTGGTGCGGATGAAGCTCGGGACATGCGCCGACGAGCAGGTGGGCGTAAACGCGCCCGGCAGGCCGAAGATCACCACCTTGCGGCCCTTGAGTTTCGCCGCCAGATCGACCGGCTCCGGTCCGGCCTCGCCCAGTTGAACCAGTGTCGCCTCGGGCAACATGTCTCCTGCGGATGGCGCCATACGCGTCTCTCCATAGATTGCGTTTTCCTGTGTTCGCCATATAGGGTCCGCGCGACGATGGGAAAGCGAAACGGAGGCCGGGATGGGGCATGTTGTAGTGATCGGTGCGGGTCAGGCCGCCGCCTCGCTGGTGGCCCGGCTGCGCGGCAAGGGCTTTGACGGCGAGATCACCGTGATCGGCGCCGAGAGCGAGCCGCCCTACCAGCGCCCGCCGCTGTCCAAAGCCTATCTGCTGGGCGAGATGGAGAAGGACCGGCTGTATCTGCGCCCGCGCGCCTTTTACGACGATCAGAAGATCACGCTGATGCTGGGCGAGCCGGCGGTGTCGGTGGACACCGAGGCGCGCCATGTGATCGCCGGGGGCCGCGAGATCGCCTATGACGATCTGGTGTTCTGCACCGGCTCGGCGCCGCGCCGCCTGCCCGCCGCGATCGGTGGCGAACTGGACGGTGTCTGCGTGGTGCGCGGCATCGCCGATGTGGACGCCATGCGCCCGCGCTTCACCGAAGGCGCCCGCGTGCTGATCGTCGGCGGCGGTTACATCGGGCTCGAGGCGGCGGCGGTGGCCGCCAAGCTGGGCCTTCACGTCACGCTGGTCGAGATGGCCGAGCGCATCCTCCAACGCGTCGCCGCGCCCGAAACCTCCGACTGGTTCCGCGCCCTGCACTCCGCGCGCGGCGTCGATATTCGCGAGGGCGTCGGGCTTGGCAAGCTGCTGGGTGAGGACGGCAAGGTCACCAGCGCCGAGCTGACCGATGGCTCTTCGCTGCCGGTGGATTTCGTCATCGCCGGGGTCGGCATCCTGCCCGAAACCGCGGTCGCCGAGGCCGCCGGGATCGAGATCGTCAACGGCATCCGCACCGATGCCATGGGCCGCTGCTCTGCCCCGCATGTCTGGGCGGCGGGGGATTGTGCCTCTTTCCCTCATGGCGCTTCGCAGATCCGGCTTGAGAGCGTCGGCAATGCCATCGATCAGGCCGAGGCGGTGGCGGACAACATCATGGGGGCCGAAGCGCCCTATCAGCCCAAGCCGTGGTTCTGGTCCGATCAGTACGACGTGAAGCTGCAGATCGCCGGGCTGAACGCGGGCTATGACACGGTGGTGGTGCGCGATGGCGGCGAAGGGCCGGTGTCGCATTGGTATTACCGCGAAGGCCAGCTGATTGCGCTCGACGCGATGAATGATCCGCGTGCCTATATGGTCGGCAAGCGGCTGATCGAGGCGGGCAAGAGCGCCGATCCCGAGATCGTGGCGGATGCGGGGAGCGACCTCAAGGCGCTGCTGAAGGCATGAGGATCATCGCTGGGGACTGGCGCGGCCGCCCGCTCACCGCCGTCGGCAAGGGCGATCCGGGCGCGCATCTGCGCCCGACCACCGACCGCGTGCGCGAGAGCCTGTTCAACATGCTGGGTGGCGGGCGCTTCGGCGAGCCGTTCGAAGAGGCGGTGGTGCTCGATCTTTTCGCCGGCACCGGGGCGCTGAGCTTCGAAGCGCTGTCGCGCGGTGCGGCTTCGGCCACGCTGGTCGATGACGGGCGCATCGCGCAGAAGCTGATCAAGCAGAACATCCGCCTGCTGGGCTGCGCGGACCGTGCCCGGCTGATGTCCTGCAACGCCACCCGCCTGCCGCCCGCCGAGACGCAGGCGACGCTGGTGTTCCTCGATCCGCCCTATGGGCTGAACCTTGGCGCCAAGGCGCTCGAGGCGGCGCGGGCGCAGGGCTGGCTGGCGCCGGGCGCGCTGATCGTCTGGGAGGAAAGCAGCCCGCAGGACGCGCCGGAGGGCTTCGCGCCGCTCGACACCCGGCGCTATGGCGACACCACGGTGACCCTGCTCGAAGCGCCCTGATCTCAAACGGATCCCTGTGGCCCGCCGCCGGGGTCCGTCAATGCGCGGCCACCTGCCGCCCGCTCGCGACCACTTGTCGCGCGGGCCGTGCGTTTCTATAACCGCGGCAACTTCAGGGGAGCCGTTCCATGCGTTTCGACCAGCGCCACCTTCTGGGCATCGAGCCCCTTCGTCCCGACGAGATTACCACGCTGCTCGATCTGGCCGAGCGCTATGTGACCCTGTCGCGTGCGCGCGACAAACACGCGAACGCGCTGGCCGGGCTCACCCAGATCAACATGTTCTTTGAAAACTCCACCCGCACCCAGTCCAGTTTCGAACTGGCGGGCAAGCGGCTCGGGGCGGATGTGATGAACATGTCGATGCAGGCCAGTTCGATCAAAAAGGGCGAGACGCTGATCGACACGGCGCTGACGCTCAACGCCATGCACCCCGATCTGCTGGTGGTGCGGCACCCGCATTCCGGCGCGGTGGACCTGCTGGCGCAGAAGGTGAACTGCGCGGTGATCAACGCCGGCGACGGACGGCACGAGCACCCGACGCAGGCGCTGCTGGACGCGCTGACCATCCGCCGCGCCAAGGGCCGTCTGCACCGGCTGAACATCGCGATCTGCGGCGACATCGCGCATTCACGCGTCGCGCGGTCTAACCTGTTGCTGCTGCACAAGATGGAGAACCGCATCCGCCTCGTCGGCCCGTCGACGCTGATGCCCTCGGGCATCGCCGACTTCGGTGCCGAGGTCTACGACGACATGGCCGAGGGGCTGAAGGATGTGGACGTGGTGATGATGCTGCGCCTTCAGAAAGAGCGGATGGACGGCGGGTTCATCCCGTCCGAGCGCGAGTATTACCACCGCTGGGGGCTGGATGCCGAAAAGCTGGCCCATGCCAAGCCCGACGCCATCGTCATGCACCCCGGCCCGATGAACCGCGGCGTCGAGATCGACGGCACCATCGCCGACGACATCAACCGCTCGGTCATTCAAGAACAGGTCGAAATGGGCGTCGCCGTGCGTATGGCCGCGATGGACCTTCTGGCCCGCAACCTGCGCGCGCGGCCCAGCGAACTGGCGATCTGAGCGGGGCGCGGCGCGGCATGACCAAGATGCATATCAACGGTTCTGAAAGCGACGTGGTGCGGCTTTTCCACCTCGACCTGCCGCCCGAGGCGGTCGAGCGCTTCACCACGCAGGCGGGCACCGGCGAGTGGCCGCTGCAATACGCGCTTGGCGCGCGGCAACTGCGCAGCGCCTTCGTCGATGTGGTGTCGATCCGCGATCTCGGGGAAATGACGCTTTCGCGCTATCTGGCCGAGGCGCATCAGTTGACCGGCGACGCTTTCGCCCAGATGCGCCCGCGCATCGACGCGCTGAAAGGGCATGTGGTGATCCTGCCCAGCCAAGCCTTCGATCATGTGACGCAGGACCTCAGCATCGCGACGCCGCTGCGCTGGATCGGCACCTTCTCCGAGGTGAAGGCCAGCCCGCGCGGCCCGGCGCTGCGCAGCGCCTCCGCCCGTGGCCGCACGTCCCGGCCCGGCCCCGAGACCGCACCGCGCCATCGCGGCCTCACTTACCTTCTGATCGGGCTCGGCGTCCTTGCGTTGCTGCTGCTCGCCGCCCTCTTCCGGGCTGGCTGATCCTGCCGTGATCGCCGCGCCCGCCACAAACGACACCCCGCCGCCCGGAGGCAAGGAATGAAAGACACGCTGCTTTACAACGCCCGGCTGATCGACCCGGAGGCCGGTGCCGTCACCGAAGGCGCGCTGCTGCTCTCGGGGGGCAAGATCAAGGCGGTGCTGACCTCCGCCGACGAGATCGCCCAGCTGGTCGAAAAGACCGAGGCGCAGGATCTTGGCGGCGCGCATGTGGCGCCGGGGATCGTCGATCTGGGGGTGAAGGTCGGCGAGCCGGGCGAGCGCCACAAGGAAAGCTTCAAGACCGCGGGCATGGCCGCCGCCGCGGGCGGCGTGACCACCATCATCACCCGGCCCGACACCTCTCCGGCGATCGACACGCCCGAGGTGCTGGAATTCATCCGCCGCCGCGCCAATGAGACCGCGCCGGTCAATGTGCTGCCCATGGCGGCGCTGACCAAGGGCCGTGAAGGCCGCGAGATGACCGAACTTGGCTTCCTGCTCGACGCGGGCGCCGTGGCCTTCACCGATTGCGACCATGTGGTGCGCGACACCAAGGTGCTGTCGCGGGCGATGAGCTACGCCCGCTCGCTGGGTGCGCTGGTCATGGCGCATCCGCAAGAGCCGATCCTGTCGAAAGGTGCCGCCGCAAGCTCGGGGAAATTCGCCTCGCTGCGCGGCCTGCCGTCGGTCTCGCCGATGGCCGAGCGCATGGGGCTGGACCGCGACATCGCGCTCGTCGAGATGACCGGCGTGCGCTACCACGCCGACCAGATCACCACCGCCCGCGCCCTGCCCGCGCTGGAGCGCGCCAAAAACAACGGGTTCGACGTGACCGCGGGCATCTCGATGCACCACCTCACGCTCAACGAGATGGACGTGGCCGACTACCGCACCTTCTTCAAGGTCAAGCCGCCGCTGCGCGCCGAGGACGACCGGCAGGCGGTGCTCGAGGCGCTGCGCACCGGGCTGATCGACGTGATCGGCTCGTTCCACACGCCGCAGGACGAGGAATCGAAACGCCTGCCCTTCGAGGAGGCCGCCTCTGGCGCGGTGGGTCTGGAGACTATGCTGCCGGTGCTGCTGCGGCTCTACCATTCGGGCGAGGTCGATCTGCCGGTGCTGTTCCGCGGCCTGTCGCTCAACCCCGCCAAGCGGCTTGGGCTGGACTGCGGCCGCCTGAGCGCGGGGGCGCCTGCCGATCTGGTGATCTTCGACGCCGACAAGCCGTTCATCCTCGACCGCTTCAAGCTGCAGTCGAAATCCAAGAATACCCCCTTTGACGGGGCGCGGCTGCAGGGCAAGGTGCTGCAGACACTCGTCGCCGGAACCCCTGTCTGGAGCGCCTGACATGCTGCCCGAGATCACCTCTTCGGTCCCCGTGCTGAGCCTCTGGGCGGTGCTGGGCTACCTGCTTGGCTCGATCCCCTTCGGCCTGCTGCTGACCCAGGCGATGAACCTCGGCGATCTGCGCTCGATCGGTTCGGGCAACATCGGCGCGACCAATGTGCTGCGCACCGGCAACAAGGCGGCGGCGGCGGGCACGCTGATCCTCGACGGCGGCAAAGGCGCGGTGGCCGTGCTGCTGGCGCGCTGGCTGGCGGGCGAGGATGCGGCGCAGCTGGCCGGCCTCACGGCGTTTCTGGGCCATTGCTATCCGGTCTGGCTGAAGTTCAAGGGCGGCAAGGGCGTGGCGACCTTCATCGGCCTCGTGCTGGCGCTGCACTGGCCGGTGGGGCTGATCACCTGCGCCACATGGCTGGCCGGGGCCGCGATGTCGCGCATCTCGTCGGTCGGCGCGCTGGTGGCGGCGCTGCTGTCGACGGTCTGGATGGTGCTCTTTGCCGAAACCCAGATGACCGCGCTGACACTGGTGCTGACCGCGCTGATCTTCTGGCGTCACCGCGAGAACATCGACCGCATCCGCAAGGGCACCGAGTCGAAGATCGGCCAGAAGGGCTAAGCGCGCTCCGAGGTGATTCAGCCCGGCTGCACGCCGGGCCGGCTCCCTATCGTAGCGCTAGTCTCAGAGCTTCCCGCTCAGGTGCAGGTCCAGATCTTCGAGCCGGTCCTGCCCCCAGAACTTCTCGCCCTCTGCGGTGATCCAGAACGGCGAGCCGAAGACCCCGGCCCCCACCGCGTCTTCGAGGTTGGCGGCATAGGTCTCGGCCCCAACCAGCAGGCCGCTGTCCGCGAGCGACGGATCGAAGCCATTCTCTTCGAGCGCGGCGCGGATCACCTCATCCTCGGCGATGTCCTTTTCTTCCGCCCAGCTGGCCCGCAGCAGGCTCTGGATCAGCCCGCCGACGTTTCCGCCGCCCGCCTTGGCCGCCGCGATGATCGCATAGGACGACGGCGCCGCATTGGTCGGCCAGAACATCGGCTTGAGGTTCAGCGGCATGCCCGCCTTTTTCGCCTGCCGCGGCAGATCCACATTGCGGTAGTCGATCCGTGACGGGTGCCGCTGCCCGAGCGGCGCGCCGCCGGTCCGCGGAAACAGCGCCATAATGTCGAAGGGCTTGTAGATCACCTCGGCCCCATGCGCCTTGGCGATCTCCTCGAACCGCGGCCCGGCCAGATAGGCAAACGGCGACAACATGGAAAAGTAGTAATCAATTCGTGCCATGGCGTCACATGCCCTCCCCTGTATCTTTGCCCCACGCTAACTGCGTGTTAAGGCGACCGCAACGTCACGAATCTGTCATTCCGTAACGCCGGAGCCTCCCAAATGCCCACCGTCATCGAACCCAAGCTCATTGCGGGTAATGCCAACAAGCCGCTCGCGAATGCCATCGCGCGGCGCATGTCCCTCTACCGCGGTGGTGCGGTCGGTCTTGTGGATGCGCGCGTCGAGCGGTTCAACGACCAAGAGATCTTTGTCGAGGTCTACGAGAACGTCCGGGGCGAGGATATGTATATCCTCCAGCCGACCTCGAACCCGGCGAACGACAACCTGATGGAACTGCTGATCATGGCCGACGCGCTGCGCCGCTCCTCGGCTGCGCGCATCACCGCCGTGATCCCCTACTTCGGCTACGCCCGTCAGGACCGCCGCACCAAGGCGCGCACCCCGATCACCGCCAAGCTGGTGTCGAACATGATCCACGAAGCGGGCATCGAGCGCGTGCTGACCATGGACCTGCACGCGGCACAGATTCAGGGATTCTTCGACATCCCCGTCGACAACCTCTACGCCTCGCCGATCTTCGCCCTCGACATCCAGCACCAGTTCAAGGACTCGCTGCAGGACGTCATGGTGATCTCTCCGGACGTGGGCGGCGTGGCCCGTGCCCGCGAACTGGCCAAGCGGATCAACGCGCCGCTCGCCATCGTCGACAAGCGCCGCGAGAAGCCGGGCGAGATCGCCGAGATGACCGTGATCGGTGACGTCACCGGCAAGAAGTGCATCATCGTCGACGACATCTGCGACACCGCCGGCACGCTGTGCAAAGCCGCCGAGGTGCTGATGGACCACGGCGCCACCGAGGTGCACGCCTATATCACCCACGGCGTGCTGTCGGGTCCGGCGGTCGAGCGCGTCACCAAATCGGTGATGAAGTCGCTGGTGATCACCGACTCGATCGCTGCGACCGATCCGGTCGCCGCCGCGCCGAACATCCGCATCCTGCCGACCGCGCCGATCTTCGCACAGGCGATCCTGAACATCTGGAACGGCACCTCGGTGTCGTCGCTGTTCGAGACCGACGTGCTTGGCCCGATCTACGAAGGCATCCTGTGATGACCTCGCGCCCGCCGCTCATCCGGCGGGCGCACCCCGCGGATCTTGCCGCGATCGAAGCGATCGTCGAGACCGCCTATTCCCCCTACATTCCGCGCATGGGCCAAAAGCCCGGCCCCATGCTCGACGATTATGCCGCGCTGATCGCGGCGGGCCATGTGCATGTGGCCGATCTCGACGGTCAGGTCGCGGCGCTGCTGGTGCTGCTGGATCAGGCCGACGCGCTGCTTCTGGACAATATCGCCGTCTCTCCTGCCGCGCAGGGCCGCGGCGTCGGGCGCGCGCTGATGGCATTCGCCGAAGCGGAGGCACGGGCGCGCGGTCACAATGTGATCCGCCTCTATACCCACGTCCTGATGCGCGAGAACCTCGTGCTCTATCCCCGGCTCGGCTACCACGAAACTGCGCGGATCACCGAGAAGGGGTTCGACCGGGTCTATTTCGAAAAGCCCGTCTGACCAAGGGCTTGCCGCTGCCATGCGCGGCTTGCAAGGCGGCACTTCCCTTTGCGTATCTTGTGAGACCGCCTCTCCATGCCGATTTCTCGGGCGAACAAACATGGAGACCAAGATGGCAACCACCGACATTCACTCGATCCCCGCCACCCGCCAGCCGGGCTTTGCCGGTATGATGGCACGCCTGCGCAGCGCCCGCAGCCGCCGCGCCGAATACCACCGCGTCTATGGCGAGCTTGAGCAATACAGCGACCGCGAACTGACCGACATCGGCATCAGCCGCGCCAACATCCGCGACATCGCATGGCAAGCCGCCTACGGGGGCTGAGCGGGTACGAACTCGACAGGCGATCCCGCCTGTTCAGCTGAACGCAAAAAGGCCCCGCAGATGCGGGGCCTTTGCAATTTCAAGCGAGACGACCTCAGTAGTTGAGGTTCGGCGATTTCGGGTCGAGCCCGATGTGACCGCCAACCGCCACCATGTCCTGAAGCAGCTTGGCCGCTTCGTCCACGGGGCCCGGCTCGTTCTCGGGAGCAGCTTCCTTCGCGGCCTTGTAGGCCATCAGAGCGTCTTCCACGAGCGCCTCATAGGTCGCCTGATCCATGTCGCCATGCGGCACGGCCTTTTCGGCGAGCACGCTGACCGAGGTGCCGATCTCGGCGAAGCCGCCGGTCACGACGAACTCTTCCGTGCCGGTCTCGGTCTCGACCTTGAGAATGCCCGGACGCAGCGTGGTGATCATCGGCGCATGGTTGGGCATGGCCGTCAGATCACCCTCGGTGCCCGGAATCTGCACCGACTTCACGGCGGCCGACAGCAGCTTGCGCTCGGGGCTCACCAGGTCGAATTGCATCGTTTCAGCCATTTGGGCCTCCGGTTACTGGGGGGCACGAAGCCCCCCGCTGGTCTTAGGCAGCCTCGGCGGCCAGTTTCTCGGCCTTCTCGAGCACCTCGTCGATGCCGCCAACCATGTAGAAGGCAGCTTCCGGCAGGTGGTCGTACTCGCCAGCCACCACAGCCTTGAACGACTTGATGGTGTCTTCGAGCGGAACCTGCACACCGTCCGAGCCGGTGAACACTTTTGCCACGTCGAACGGCTGCGAGAGGAAACGCTGGATCTTCCGGGCGCGGGCCACGGTCAGCTTGTCCTCTTCCGACAGTTCGTCCATGCCGAGGATCGCGATGATGTCCTGCAGCGACTTGTAGCGCTGGAGGATACCCTGCACGGCGAAGGCGGTGTCATAGTGTTCCTGACCAACAACGGCCGGGTCCATCAGACGCGACGAGCTGTCGAGCGGGTCCACCGCCGGGTAGATGCCCAGCTCCGAGATGGCACGGTTGAGAACCGTCGTCGCGTCGAGGTGCGCGAAGGTCGTGGCCGGTGCCGGGTCGGTAAGGTCGTCCGCGGGAACGTAGACGGCCTGGATCGAGGTGATCGAGCCGTTCTTCGTCGAGGTGATGCGTTCCTGCATCGCGCCCATGTCGGTTGCCAGCGTCGGCTGGTAGCCCACAGCGGAGGGGATACGGCCGAGAAGTGCGGACACCTCGGAGCCTGCCTGCGTGAAGCGGAAGATGTTGTCGACGAAGAACAGAACGTCGGTGCCGGACTGGTCACGGAACTGCTCCGCCAGGGTCAGGCCGGTCAGGGCGACGCGAGCACGGGCTCCCGGCGGTTCGTTCATCTGACCGTAGACCAGCGCCACCTGCGATTCGGACAGGTTGTCGGGCTTGATCACGTTCGATTCGATCATCTCGTGGTAAAGGTCGTTGCCTTCACGGGTCCGCTCACCAACACCGGCGAACACGGAGAAGCCCGAGTGCACCTTTGCGATGTTGTTGATCAGTTCCATGATGAGAACGGTCTTGCCCACACCGGCGCCGCCGAAGAGGCCGATCTTGCCGCCCTTCGAGTAGGGAGCCAGCAGGTCGATGACCTTGATGCCGGTCACCAGGATTTCCGACTCGGTCGACTGCTCGTCGAACTGCGGTGCGGGCTGGTGGATCGAGCGGGTTTCTTCGGCGTTGACCGGGCCCTGCTCGTCGACGGGCTCGCCCACGACGTTCAGGATGCGGCCGAGGGTCGCGTTGCCGACCGGCACCGAGATCGGGCCAGCGGTGTCGACAACTTCCTGACCGCGCACGAGGCCTTCGGTCGAGTCCATTGCGATGGTGCGGACGGTGCTTTCGCCAAGGTGCTGGGCAACTTCCAGAACCAGTGTCTTGCCGTCGTTTTCGGTGGTCAGCGCGTTCAGGATCTCGGGCAGGTGGTCGTCGAACTTCACGTCGACCACGGCGCCGATGACCTGGGTCACTTTGCCTTTTGCGTTTGCCATTTATCGTCTCCGGTTCTTAGAGCGCCTCGGCGCCCGAGATGATTTCGATCAGTTCGTTGGTGATGACCGCCTGACGCGAGCGGTTGTACTCAATCGTCAGTTTGTCGATCATCTCGCCCGCGTTGCGCGTGGCGTTGTCCATGGCGCTCATACGAGCCCCCTGTTCCGAGGCGGCGTTCTCCAGCAGAGCCGAGAAGATCTGGGTGGCGACACCGCGGGGCAGAAGGTCGGCAAGGATGGCTTCCTCACCGGGTTCGTATTCGTAGAGCGTGGACCCGCCAGCATCCTCCTCGGGCGCGTCGAACTGCGCCGGGATGATCTGCTGCTCCGTCGGGACCTGGCTGATCACCGACTGGAACTTGGCGTAATAGATGGTCGCCACGTCGAACTCCTCGGCGTCGAAACGCACGAGAACATCCTTCGCGATCTTCTGAGCATCGGCATAGCCGAGCTTCTTCACATCGCTCAGGTCGACGTGACCGACGAACAGATCGCCGTAATCACGCTTGAGCTGCTCGCGGCCTTTCTTGCCGACGGTGAGGATCTTCACCGTCTTGCCTTCGGCTTTGAGCGTTTCGATACGGTTGCGGGCCTTTTTCACGATGGAGCTGTTGAAGCCCCCGCAAAGCCCGCGCTCGGCGGTCATGACGACGAGCAGTTGCACGTCGTCCTTCCCGGTTCCCGAGAGAAGTTTAGGCGCAGTCGCGCTACCGCCCACCGACGCCGCCAGAGCACCGAGCAGCGCGTTGAAGCGCTCGGTGTAAGGCCGCGACATCTCGGCCGCATCCTGTGCCCGCCGCAGTTTTGCGGCGGCCACCATTTGCATGGCCTTGGTGATCTTCCGGGTCGATTTGACCGAGGAGATGCGGTTCTTGAGGTCCTTGAGGCTAGGCATAATCCTGTCCTTTCAGGGCGCTCAGGCGTAGGTCTTAACGAAGTCGTCGAGCACTGCCTTCAGCTTGTCCGCGGGTTCACCTTTGATCTTCGGATCTTCGCTTTCGATCCAGTCGAGGATGTCCTTACGCTGGCCGCGCAGATACGCGAGCAGAGCCGCTTCGAACTTGCCGACTTCGCTTACCGGAACGCTGTCGAGGTAGCCGTTGGTGCCTGCGAAGATGATGCAGACGATCTCGGCGTTGGTCAGCGGCGAGTACTGCGGCTGTTTCATCAGCTCGGTCAGACGCGCGCCACGGTTCAGCAGCTTCTGGGTCGAGGCATCGAGGTCCGAACCGAACTGGGCGAAGGCCGCCATCTCGCGGTACTGCGCGAGCGACAGTTTCACCGGGCCGGCAACCGAGGACATCGCCTTGGTCTGAGCGGACGAACCCACACGCGACACCGACAGACCGGTGTTCACAGCCGGACGGATGCCCTGGAAGAACAGTTCGGTTTCCAGGAAGATCTGGCCGTCGGTGATCGAGATCACGTTGGTCGGGATGAAGGCCGACACGTCGCCGCCCTGGGTTTCGATGATCGGCAGCGCGGTCAGCGAGCCAGCGCCGTGATCTTCGTTCAGCTTCGCCGAACGCTCGAGCAGGCGCGAGTGCAGGTAGAACACGTCGCCCGGGTATGCTTCACGGCCCGGCGGACGGCGCAGCAGCAGCGACATCTGGCGGTAAGCCACGGCCTGTTTGGACAGGTCATCATAGATGATGAGGGCGTGCTTGCCGTTGTCACGGAAGTACTCGGCCATCGCGGTCGCGGTGTAGGGCGCGAGGTACTGCATCGGTGCCGGGTCGGACGCGGTTGCGGCGACGACGATCGAGTAGTCGATGGCGCCGGTTGCTTCCAGACGCTTCACCAGCTGCGCAACGGTCGAGCGCTTCTGGCCGACGGCGACGTAGATGCAGTAGAGCTTCTTGCTCTCATCATCGCCTGCGGCGTCGTTGTACGACTTCTGGTTCAGGATGGCGTCGAGCGCGATTGCGGTCTTGCCGGTCTGACGGTCGCCAATGATCAGCTCGCGCTGGCCACGGCCGATCGGGATCATCGCGTCGACCGACTTGAGGCCGGTTGCCATCGGCTCGTGAACCGACTTACGCGGGATGATGCCCGGTGCTTTCACGTCTGCGACGCGGCGCTCGGAGGCCGCGATCGGGCCTTTGCCGTCCAGCGGGTTGCCAAGGCCATCGACCACGCGGCCAAGCAGGGCTTCGCCTGCGGGCACGTCCACGATCGAGTTGGTGCGCTTGACGACGTCGCCTTCTTTGATGTCCCGGTCGGAGCCGAAGATCACCACACCGACGTTGTCGTTTTCCAGGTTCAGCGCCATGCCCATGATGCCGCCCGGGAATTCGACCATCTCGCCGGCTTTAACGCTGTCGAGACCGTGGACACGTGCAATACCGTCACCGACGGACAGCACGCGGCCAACTTCAGCGACTTCGGCCTCCTGACCGAAGTTCTTGATCTGGTCCTTTAGGATCGCAGAAATCTCGGCTGCTTGGATACCCATTTATCCGACCTCTTTCATTGCATTCTGGAGGGAGTTGAGCTTCGAGCGGATCGACGTGTCGACCATCTTCGAGCCCACCTTAACAACGAGACCGCCGATGAGGCTTTCATCCACGGTCGATTTGATCTTCACGTCCGAACCGATCTGCGACTTCAGCGTCGCAGCAAGCTCGGAGGCCTGAGCCGGGGTCAGCTCGATGGCCGAGGTCACCTCAGCGGTCACCTCACCCTTCTCTTCGGCGATCATTGCGCGCAGCGTTGCGATGAGCTGCGGCAGCGCGAAGAGACGGCGCTTGGAGGCCATCAGGCCCAGCGTGTTCGTCAGCACGGGCGCGAGGCCCATCTTCTTGGCGATCTCGGTGATTGCCTTGCCCTGTGCTTCGCGGGTGTAAACCGGCGAAGTGATCAGATCATTCAGGTCGGCGCTTTCCTCGAGGGCGGCAGACAGGTCGTCGATACCGTTCTCGAGCTTGTCGAGCCCTTGTTCCTCTTTGGCGATCTCAAAGACCGCCTTGGCATAGCGTGCCGCGATGCCACTGGAGATCGAAGCTGGTTCAGACACGTCCACCCTTCCGATATGAGGCCCCCGCGACGCACGGGGGTGTCCCGGCGACCGGAGGCGTTGTCCCTGCCCTGATGCCCTCAAGGCGTCGAAATCAGCGACGATCTAGCAGAGGCATGGGCACCTCGCAACATGCTAACGGCCATTTAACCATCTGCGGAGCGTAGCTTTTCCGGCTTCGCACCGGGTCTGCCCAAGCTTGCGGCGGACATGACTATGGAATGTCTCGCTTTTTCGTGAACATGTGACGGAATGCCTCACGCCCGCAGAGAATTTTATCCCACGTCACGCTAGCGCAAACGTATCTCGAGGGGCACATCCGACAGTTGATACCGATGCCATGACGTAACGGCGCGAATCCGTCCGTTCAGACCGGTTTCGGCTCTTTGCTGGGCGCGGGGTTCAGCACGCCGAGCGGATTGGGCACGCGGACTTTCTCGCTCAGCCCGGTGCGTTGCGGCGGGTAGCGCTTCGAGGCGCGCACCATCAGAACCCCGCCCGCCATCACCGCCGGAACGGTGCGACCGATCCGTTCCCAGATCGGCGCGGTCTTCATCCAGAAGCGGCGGGTCGAGGGCGGCTGATAAAGCACCGAGGCGTGCGATACCCGCAGGAAGTCATGCGCCCGAAGCTGCGCGTCGAGCTGGCTGAGCGAATAGGGCCGGCCCTGCCCGAAGGGCGTCGTCTCGGACCGCGCCCAGAGCCCCGAGCGGTTGGGCACGATGAACAGCACCTCGCCGCCCGGCCCCAGCGTGCGATAGCACTCGTCCAAAAGCGCGGTGACATTGGTGCAGGTTTCCAGCCCGTGCATCACCACAAGCCGGTCCAGATGTCCCGTCTCCACCGGCCAGAGCATCTCTTCGGTCAGTACCGAGACGTTGGGCATTCCGGCGGGCCAGCGCATCACCCCCTGCGGTGCGGGCATCAAAGCGGTGACACGCCGCGCCTGCGCAAGATAGGGCCGCAGAACCGGCACGGCAAAACCGTAGCCCGCCACATTCAGCCCCTGCGCCTCGGGCCAGAGTCGCAGCACCTGATCGCGCAGGGCACCGCGCGCCGCGCGCCCCAGCGCACTGCGATAATAGAAGTCGCGGAGCGCCTGCACATCTGGATGCATTGCGGGTCGTCGTCCCTTGCGTCACTCTTGGGGGCCAGTCTGTCAAAGCCTTGAAGGAAAAGCCATGCCTCTCGACGTCGTCACCGTCCCCTGCCTTTCGGACAATTATGCCTATCTGGTGAACGGTCCCGAGGGTGTCATCCTGATCGACGCCCCCGAGGCGGGTCCGATCAAAGCAGAACTCGACTCGCGCGGCTGGAGCCTGAGCACGATTCTCATCACCCACCACCATCACGACCACGTCGAGGGAATCGCACCGCTGAAGGCGCGCTACGGCTGCACGGTCATCGGCCCGCGCGCCGAAGCCGCAAAGATCGACGGGCTGGATCAGCTCGTGGGCGGGGGCGACGAGTTCTCTGTGGATGGCGTCGGCGTGCATGTGATCGACGTGCCGGGCCACACGCTGGGCCATGTGGCCTTTTATATGCCGCAGGCCGAGGCGGTGTTCACCGCAGACAGCCTCATGGCGCTTGGCTGCGGACGGCTTTTTGAAGGGGACGCCGCGATGATGTGGGCCTCGATGCAGCGCCTGATCGCCCTGCCGCCGGAGACCACCGTTTACTCGGGTCACGAATACACTTCCGGAAACGCACGTTTCGCGCTTACTATTGAACCTCAGAACGCTGCGCTTAAATTGCGTAGTGACGCCATCGCCAAAGCCCGGACAGAGGGGCGACCAACCGCCTCCTGCGTGCTGTCCGAGGAACTGGCCACCAACCCTTTCCTACGCCCGGATTCGCCCGCGATCCGCGAGACCCTCGCGATGACCGGGGCAGATGACGTGTCGGTATTCGCCGAGATCCGAGCCCGGAAGGACCGCTTCTAAGCCGCCACATTTCACGCCACGTTGCGACAATCGCGTTAAATGTGAGCGCCGCAAGCTTAGAAAACACTTGAAGGATGGTCCGTATCGACCAAACTTTAACGGTAAGAGGCAATGTTGGGCCTGTGCCCGACGCAGACAAGAAGGAGCACGCCGTGCCTTCATTCTCGAACACTCTTGAGCAGGCAATTCACTCGGCCTTGGCGCTGGCGAACTCCCGCAGCCACGAATTTGCGACGCTCGAGCACCTTCTTCTGGCTCTGATCGACGAACCCGACGCCGCCCGCGTGATGAAAGCCTGCTCGGTGGACACCGAGGAGCTGCGCACCACGCTGGTGGAATTCATCGACGAGGACCTTTCCAACCTCGTGACCGACGTCGAAGGCTCGGAGGCGGTGCCGACCGCCGCGTTCCAGCGCGTGATCCAGCGCGCCGCCATCCACGTCCAAAGCTCGGGCCGTACCGAGGTGACCGGGGCGAACGTGCTCGTCGCCATCTTCGCCGAGCGCGAGAGCAATGCCGCCTACTTCCTGCAAGAGCAGGACATGACGCGCTACGATGCTGTCAACTTCATCGCCCACGGCGTGGCGAAAAACCCGGCCTACGGCGAAAGCCGCCCGGTGAGCGGCGCACAGGACAACGAGGAAGAGGCCAAGGCCGAAACCACGCAGGCTGCCGACAACAAGGAATCGGCGCTGGCGAAATACTGCGTCGACCTCAACGCCAAGTCCCGCAAGGGCGATGTGGATCCGCTGATCGGCCGCGAATCCGAGGTTGAGCGCTGCATTCAGGTGCTCTGCCGCCGCCGCAAGAACAACCCGCTTCTGGTGGGCGATCCCGGTGTTGGCAAAACCGCCATCGCCGAGGGTCTCGCGCGCAAGATCGTCAACGGCGACACCCCCGAGGTGCTGTCGAACACCACGATTTACTCGCTCGACATGGGCGCGCTGCTGGCGGGCACTCGCTACCGCGGCGACTTCGAAGAGCGGCTCAAGGCCGTGGTGACCGAGCTTGAAGAGCATCCCGACGCGGTTCTCTTCATCGACGAGATCCACACGGTGATCGGTGCCGGGGCCACCTCCGGCGGCGCCATGGATGCCTCCAACCTGCTGAAGCCCGCGCTTCAGGGCGGCAAGCTGCGCACCATGGGTTCGACCACCTACAAAGAGTTCCGCCAGCACTTCGAAAAGGACCGTGCGCTCAGCCGCCGGTTCCAGAAGATCGACGTGAACGAGCCTTCGGTCGATGATGCGGTGAAGATCCTCAAGGGCCTCAAGCCCTACTTCGAAGAGCACCACTCGGTGAAATACACGCAGGATGCGATCAAGTCGGCGGTCGAGCTTTCGGCCCGCTACATCAATGACCGCAAGCTGCCCGACAAGGCGATCGACGTGATCGACGAAGCCGGCGCAGCGCAGCACCTCGTGGCCGAGAGCAAGCGTCGCAAGACCATCGGCGCCAAGGAGATCGAGGATGTCGTGGCGAAGATTGCCCGCATCCCCCCGAAGAACGTGTCCAAGAACGACGCAGAGGTGCTCAAGGACCTCGAAGCGACGCTCAAGCGCGTGGTCTTCGGTCAGGACAATGCCATCGAGGCGCTGTCTTCGGCGATCAAACTGGCGCGTGCCGGCCTGCGCGAACCCGAGAAGCCCATCGGCAACTACCTCTTCGCTGGCCCCACCGGCGTCGGCAAAACCGAGGTGGCCAAGCAGCTTGCAAGCTCGCTCGGCGTGGAACTGCTGCGCTTCGACATGTCCGAATACATGGAGAAACACGCGGTCAGCCGTCTGATCGGTGCGCCTCCGGGCTATGTCGGCTTCGATCAGGGTGGCCAGCTCACCGATGGCGTGGATCAGCACCCGCACTGCGTGCTTCTGCTCGACGAGATCGAGAAGGCACACCCGGATGTCTACAACATCCTGCTGCAGGTGATGGACCACGGCTCGCTGACCGACCACAACGGCCGCACGGTGGATTTCCGCAATGTGATCCTCATCATGACCTCGAACGCGGGTGCCGCGGAACAGGCCAAGGCGGCCATCGGCTTCGGTCGCGACCGCCGCGAAGGCGAGGACACCGCCGCCATCGAGCGGACCTTCACGCCGGAATTCCGCAACCGTCTCGACGCGGTGATCAGCTTCCAGCCGCTGCCCAAAGAGGTCATCCTCTCGGTGGTCGAGAAGTTCGTGCTGCAGCTCGAAGCGCAGCTCATGGATCGCAACGTGTCGATCGAGCTCACCAAGCCGGCGGCTGAATGGCTGGCCGACAAGGGCTATGACGACAAGATGGGCGCGCGTCCGCTGGGCCGCGTGATCCAGGAAAACATCAAGAAGCCGCTGGCCGAGGAACTGCTCTTCGGCAAGCTGGTCAAGGGCGGTCTGGTCAAGGTCACCGTCAAGGACGACAAGCTGGTGCTGAAGACGGAAGGGCCGGACAAGCTCCGCCTCTCCTCGCGCAAGCCGCCGCTTCTGACCGCCGACTGACGCCAGACGGCATCGCAAACACCATCCCCGCCGGTCCGCCCGGCGGGGATTTTTTGTGCCCGGCACCCCCCCCTGCCCGCAGATCCTGTGCCGCCCATCGCACGACGGGCTTGGCACGATGCCCCCGCCGCGTGCATCATCCGCAGGTGTGCGGACCGAGGAGGGGAAAGCCATGGCGAAGACAGAGGACCTGATCGGGTCGTGGCGCATGAAGGCTTGGACGCGCACGGCGGTGGCGACGGGCGAGACCACAGATGCGCTCGGCCCTGCCCCCATCGGCTATATCGCCTATCACAGCTGCGGGCGGATGATGGCAACAGTCTTTCGCGGCAACCGATTGCCGCCCGGCGACAGGCCGTGGACGGTGGAAGAGAAGGCCGCGCTCTTTGACGACATGCTGGCCTATGTCGCCAGCTACCGCCTCGAAGGCGATAGGGTGATCCATGAGGTCGACGGCTCGTGGAACCCCAAATGGCAGGGGGCACTCGAGCGGCCCTTCACGCTCGCCGGCGAGCGTCTGGTGATCAGCGGCGCTCCCGGTACGGACCCCGCCACCGGCGAAGAGGTCATCTACCGCATGGAGTTCACCAAGGACTGAGCCGCGATCCCGCGACAGCCGCTTACTTCTCGGTCAGCTTCAACTCGATCCGGCGGTTCTGGGCGCGCGCCTCGGGGGTGTCCGCCGGGTTGATCGGCTGGAACTGCCCGAAGCCATTGGCCGAGAGCCGCTGCGGCGGAATGCCCTCGTTCTCGACCATGTAGCGCACCACCGACAGCGCCCGCGCTTGGCTCAGCTCCCAGTTGTCGGCAAAGGGCGCGCCGGGGCGCAGAGGCGTGTCATCCGTGTGCCCATCGACCCGCAGGATCCAGTTCAACCCCGGCGGAATCTCCTGCGCGATGGTGCGGATCAGCCCGGCGACCTTGGCAATCTCCTGCTCGCCCGCAACCGAAAGCTGCGCGCCGCCCGGCGGGAACAGCACCTCTGACGAGAAGACGAAACGGTCACCCTCGATGCGGATGCCCTCCTGATCGCCCACGACCTCGCGCAGACGCCCGAAGAATTCCGAGCGGTAGCGCTCCAGATCCTGCGCCTGCGCCTCGAGCCGCTTCCGCTCGGCCTCTTCAAGCTGTCGGCGCTTGCGCTCTTCGGCGGCAACCCGCGCCAGCGCGGCGTTGAGGTCGGTCCCGAGGTTCTGGATCTGCACCTGCGCCTCGGCATCCTTCTCGCGGCTTTCGTCGAGCAGCCCCTGCAGTTGCGACAGTTGCGTGCGCAGCGCGGCGACCTGTTGGTTCAGCAGCTCCGACTGTTTCTGCGCGGCGCTCGCCCGCGCCTCGCTGTCCTGAAGCTCCGAGCGCGCCTGCGCCAGCAGCGCCTGCTGGCGTTCGTCCTCGCTCAGCCCCTCCGAGAGCTTGGCCTCTGCGGCGGCCTTTGCGGCCAGCGCCGCGGCAAGCCGCTCCTGCACTTGTTTGGCATCGAGCTCGACATCGCTCTGCGCCGCCAGCGCCTCGGCCAGCTTCACCTCGGCAGCGTCGCGCGCGCGGCGTGCCGCGGCCAGATCGCTGCGCAGCGCGGCCATCTCGCCCGCGGCGCTATCGCCCGCGTCCTGCGCCTGCGCCAGCTGCGTTTCGAGCGAGGCGACGCGCGCCTCCAGCGCGTCGGAATCATCCGCCGCCAGCGCCGCCGCGAGCCGGGCGGTCAGTTCCTCGCGGCCCTGCCGCGCGGCGGCCAGAAGCGTCAGCGTGTCCTCGGCCTGCTTGCGCTCTTGCTCCAGCGCCAGCGTCATCGAGGTCAGTTCGGCCTGCGCGCCTTCAAGCCGCTTGCGCAGCGCGGCGGCGGCTTCGGCCTCGGCCAGACGCTGCTGTTCCTCTTCGGAAAGATCGTCCTGCAGCTCGCTCACCTGCGCGGTCAGCCCGCCCAGCTGCTGCTCTTTGTCGGCGTTCTGTGCGCGCAGATCGGCCACCAGCGCCTCAAGCGCCTCGCGCTTGGCGGCGGCAAGCCGTGCCGCCTCCTGCTGCGCGTCCATCTCGGAGCGGGCCGAGGCCAGCGCGGTCTCCAGCGCATCGCGCTCGGAACTGAGGCTGTCGCGCTCTTGCGAGAGATCCGCCACGGTGCCGCGCGCGTCGTCACGCTCGGCGATCAGCGAGGCGACCTGCTCTTCGAAAGAGGCGATCCGCCCCTGCTGCGCGTCGCGCTGCGCGGTGAGCGAGGCGATGATCGAGCGCTGCTCTGCCAGCTGCGCCTCGGTGTCGGTGAGGGTGGATTCCAGCTCGCCAAGCTGGTTGGTCAGCGCGGTGTTGCGCCGTTCCTGCAGCCCCAGCGCCTGCGACAGCGAGGCGATCTCGCCGGTCAGACTGTCAAGCTCGCTCTCCTGCCCGGTGATGGTCTCGCGCAGCACGAACTGGATCACCATGAAGATGGTGAGCACGAACATCAGCACCAGCAGAAGCCCGGTCATCGCATCGACGAAACCGGGCCAGATGTTGGCCTGTAGACGGGCCCCGGTGCGGCGCGACAGAGCCATGGATCAGCCCTCGGTCCCGCCGGAACGGGCCGGGCCGGGACGCACGGCGCGCACCTGCGGCGCTTGCGGGCGGGCGATCTGCCCGATGGCGCGGGTCAGCGTCGCCAGATCGGTGCGCAGTTCGGCCATGCTTTCCTGACGGCCCGCCGCCACCTCTTCGAGAAGCCGCAGCATCTGCACGTCGATCGAGCGCAGGCGCATCCGGCTTTCGGCATCCAGCCCCTCGGCGCTCTCGCGGCTTTCCAGCACTTCGATCAGCTTTTCCTGCCCTTCGGCGATGCGGGCCAGAGAATTCGAGGAAGGCGCCGTGGCTTCCAGCCGCTCGGTCATCCGCTCGATGGAATCGGCCAGTTGCCCGAGCCGCCCCTCGATCTCCATCCGGCCCTGCTCACTCTCGGCATAGAGGGCGGTCATCCGGCCCATCTGATCGTTCATCTGGTCGAGCACCATGCCGATCAGCGCCTCGTCACCGCCGCCCTCGCCTTCGCCAGAGGAGAAGCTGAGCTTGGTGATCGAGCTGAGCCATTCTTCAAGCTCGCGGTAAAAGCGGTTCTGCCCGTGCCCGGCGAAAAGCTCCAGCAGCCCGACGATCAGCGAGCCGGCAAGACCCAGCAGCGAGGAGGCAAAGGCCACGCCCATGCCGCCCAACTGCCCCTCAAGCCCGCTCATCAGGCGCGAGAAGGTCTGCACCCCGCTCTCGCCCTCTTCGGGCACAAGGCTGCGGATCGTGTCGACCAGCGCGGGCACCGTGGTGGCCAGCCCGTAGAAAGTGCCCAGCAGGCCAAGGAAGATCAGCAGCGAGACGATGTAGCGGGTGATCTCGCGCGCCTCGTCGATCCGCGTGGCCACGGAGTCGAGGATCGAGCGCGTCGAGGTGGTGGTGATCTGCAGCCGCTTGTCATGCCGTCGCAGCAGCGCCGCCAGCGGCGCCAGTAGACGCGGCGGACGGGCACCCGCGTCGCGGCCCGAGGCAAACCCTTCGATCCAGCGCACCGAAGTGATCAGCTGCGCCACCTGCAGGAAACAGGCCAGAACCCCGAGCACGAACACGAACAGGATGAAGCCGTTGAGATAGGGGTTCGACTGGAACACCGGCAACACGCGCGGCAGCACCAGAAAGGCGCCCGCCCCGCAGAGGCCGAGCACCGCCAGCATCAGCAGGATCTGGCGGACGGGTTGGCTGAAATGGGCCTCTGCCTCGAGGTCGCGTCGGTCCATTACGGGCACCTGATCAAAGCGAAAATTCCGCTTTTCAGCCTAAGGGTTCGCCCCAATCAAGCCAAGCCGTTATCCACAAGCGCACGAACACGTTCCGTCAACCAGTGCAACTCGGCATCAGGAATGCCCAGATGTTCCAGATGCGCCGTGGTGTTGTAGAGATATTCGGTGTTCGGCCCGCGTCCGCCGATGGCCTGGGCGATGATCCGCGCCTGCTCTTCAAGGTCCAGCCCGCCGCAGTACTGAATGTGGTCGGGATCGATGATATAGGTCACCGCCTCCACCTCGCGCCCGTCCTGCAGCACCAGAGGCAATGTCGCCTCGTAATAGGCCGCCGAGACCAGTTCACGATCACGCAGATAGGCCAGCGTCGGCCCCTCGGTGCCCGGCTGGGCGCGCAGCGCCAGCCCCTCGCAAGAGGCCTCGTCTTCCGCATCCAGCGCCAGCACCAGCCCCGGCGCCTCTGGGGTGCCGCGGTGGTGGATCGAGCGCATGCAGAACGAGCGGCGGTAGCCGGGCAGCGTGGCATGCGCGCTCTCCGCCACGGGAAAGCCGGGGTTCCAAAGAAGTGAGCCATATCCGAAGACCCAAAGCGCCATCATTCTGGTCCTTTCCGCATGCCAGCTGTAAACACCAAACGGTTGCTTCGGAAAAGGGGGGCGTTGCGGTGAAGAAACTTGCAATTGCGGTGATCGTGGCCGCGCTGGCGTGGTCGGGCTTCTGGTTCGTGTCCGCCCATTTCGAGCGCAAGGCGATCGACAGCTGGATGGAGGCGCGCCGCACCGAGGGCTGGACCGCCACCTATGACGACCTGACCATCAAGGGCTTTCCCAACCGCATGGACGCGCGGCTGAGCGGGCTGGTGCTGGCAAGCCCCGACGGGCTGCGCTGGGAGGCGCCCTTCGTCGATATCTACCGGCTGGTCTACAACTTCGGGCATGAGATCCTCGCCTTCCCGCCGCAGATGACCGTCACCACCGAAATGGGCGAGACGCAGGTCGCTTCGGACGGGATGCGCGCCAGCTTCATCCACGAGGGCGACACCGTGGTGCGCGCCAATTTCGAAAGCCAGACGCTCAACCTCACCGGCGCTACCACCGCCGCACTGGCCGGTCTGACCGCCGCGCTCACCCGCGACGAGGATGCCGAGACCAGCTACCGCATCGCCGTCGGCGCCGATGCCATCGCGGGCTCGGGCGGTCGCGTGGCCGATGCCATCCGGCTGGATGCGGGGTTCGACACCGATCTGCCGCTGCGCGTCGGCCAGCAGTCCGGTCCGCACCCGCAGCCCACCCGCGTCGATCTGCGCCTCGCCGAATACAAGGTGGACGACCTGCAGCTGAAGGTGGCCGGCGAGGTGGATGTCGACGACCGGGGCCGGATGGATGGTGAGGTCACCGTGAAGGCGGTGAACTGGCGCGAGATGATCGCCATGGCACAGCAGAGCGGCCAGCTGCCCGAGAATATGGCGCAGATGCTCGAGGACGGGCTGGGGCTGATCGCCGGCCTCTCGGGCAACCGCGAGACGCTCGACCTGCCGCTGACCCTCGACGAGGGTCGCGCCCGCCTCGGACCCATCCCGCTGGGCGAGGCCCCGCGGCTGCGCTTCCCCTGAGCCGCCTCTTCCCGGAGCCTTGCCCGAGCCCTGCCTGTCCGAGCCCTGCCTGCCCGCGCGCCACGCTTGCGTAGCGCGCGAAACGGGGGAAGAGTGCTGGCATGACCGACGCCACCACCTCCCATTCCGCCACTAGCCTCGAAGGCCGTATTGCCGAGAAGCGCGACGATCTGATCGCCCTGACGCAAGATCTCGTGCGCATCCCCACGCTGAACCCGCCGGGACAGTATTACCGCGACATCTGCGAGTATCTGCAGCGCCGCCTCGCCGCGCGCGGCTTTGACTGCACGCTGGTCCGCGCAGAGGGGGCCCCCGGCGACAGCGAAAAATACCCGCGCTGGAACCTCGTCGCCCGCCGCGAGGGCAGGCGCCCCGGCGAGTGCGTGCATTTCAACTCGCATCACGACGTGGTCGAGGTGGGCAACGGCTGGACCCGCGATCCCTTTGGCGGCGCGCTCGAGGGCGATCGCATCTACGGGCGCGGCACCTGCGACATGAAGGGCGGGCTCGCCGCCTCGGTGATCGCGGTGGAGGCCTTTCTCGAAGCCCATCGCGATTTTGCCGGGGCGGTGGAAATCAGCGCCACGGCGGACGAGGAATCCGGCGGCTACGGCGGCGTCGCGCATCTGGCCAAGGAGGGCTGTTTCGCCCCGAGCCGCGTGCAACATGTGATCATCCCCGAGCCGCTCGACAAACACCGCATCTGCCTTGGCCATCGCGGCGGCTGGTGGGCTGAGATCGAGACCAAGGGCGAGATCGCCCATGGCTCAATGCCCTTCCTCGGCGATTGCGCCATTCGCCACATGGGCGCCGTTCTGGATGCCTTCGAGCAGACCTTGTTCCCGGCTATGGCCGCCCGCACCACCGACATGCCCGTGGTCCCCGAGGGCGCGCGCAATTCGACGATGAACATCAACTCGATCCACGGCGGCCAGCCCGAAGAGCACGAGGGGCTTCCGGCCCATTGCGTGCCCGACAGCTGCCGCATCGTGATCGACCGCCGGTTTCTGATCGAGGAAACGGTCGAGGGTGTGCAGGACGAGGTGATCGCGCTGCTGGACGACCTGAAATCCCGCCGTCCGCAGTTTGACTACGAAATACGGGAACTCAACCGGGTCATCCCCTCGATGACCGACAAATCCGCCCCGGTGGTCACCACGGTCGCCGAGGCGATCCGCGAGGTGCTGGGGCAGGATCCCACCTATGTCGCCTCGCCCGGCAGCTACGACCAGAAGCACATCGACCGCATCGGCAAGCTGAAAAACTGCATCGCCTACGGTCCCGGCGTGCTGGAACTGGCCCATAAGCCCGACGAGTGGATCGGCGTCAGCGACATGCTCGACAGCGCCCGCGTCATGGGCCGCAGCCTGCAGCGGTTGCTGCTGCCCTGACCTCGCAGGCTTCTGCACGCGGCGCGCTCCGGCCTGCCTCCGGCGGGGATATTTTCATCTAGACGAAGCGCAGGACGTTCCTCCTTCGCCTAGACTGAAATATCCCGGGGGTCCGGGGGCAGCGCCCCCGGCGTTGCGTCACTCGTCCCAGTAGACACCGGTGAGATCGGTTGCCTGCGTCGGCTGGTTCTGCCAGAGCCCGTGCAGATGCGCGTCGGCGATGGTCGGGAAGGCCAGCTGGAACAGGAAGCCGTTGACGTGATCCTCGGCGATCATGCTCTGCGCCTGCTTCAGCAGTTCGGAGCGCGCCGCCGGATCGGTGGTGGCGGTGAGCTGCGCCATCAGATCCTGAAACGCCGGGTTGTCATATTGGAAGTAATAATCGGGCCGGGCGTAGATATTGATGTCCATCGGCTCGGTGTGGCTGACGATGGTCAGGCCGAAATCCTTGCCGCGGAACACCTCTTCGAGCCATTGCGCCCATTCGAGGTTGGTGATCTCGGTCTGGATGCCGATCTCGCGCAGCTGCGCGGCGATGATCTCGCCGCCGCGGCGCGCGTAGGAGGGCGGCGGCAGCTTCAGCGTGGTGGTGAACCCATCGGGATAGCCCGCGTCCTCGAGCAGCGTCCGGGCCTTTTCGGGATCGTACCCCGACAGGCCCAGCAGATCGACGTAATCGGGATTATGCGGCGCGAAATGCGTGCCGATCGGCGTGCCGAGGCCGAACATGGCGCCGTCGATGATCGCCTGCCGGTCGATGGCATGGGCCACCGCCTCGCGCACCAGCGGATCGTCGAAGGGCTCGGCGCCATTGTTCATCGCGAGGATCGTCTCGCCCTCGGTCGAGCCCACCAGCACCTGAAAGCGCGGGTCGGCCTCGAACTGCGCGAGGTTCTCGGGGGCCGGGTAGCCGGCGAAAGCGTCGATATCCTGCGCCATCATCGCCGCGAAGGCCGCGCTCGGGTCCGAGATGAAGCGGAAGGTGGCGTGGCTCAGCGCCGGGGCCGCGCCCCAATAGCTCTCGTAGCGCTTGAGCCCGATCCGGTCGCCCTGCACCCATGTGTCGAAGGCGAAGGGGCCGGTGCCCACAGGCGCGGTCTTGATGTCGCCGACGCTTTCGGGCGCGACGATCACCGCGTCGCCCCAGGCCATGTTGAACAGGAACGCTCCATCCGGCTCGGACAGCGTAACCTCGACGGTCAGCGGATCGGTCACCGTCACCTCCGAAATGCCGGAGAACAGCGCCTTCTGCGCGTTTTGGCTGTCTTCGGCGCGGGCCCGGTCGAGGGTGAACTTCACATCCTCGGCGTCCATCGTGCTGCCGTCATGGAAGGTGACGCCATCGTGCAGGTGGAAGGTGTAGCCGGTGCCGTCCTCCGAGATGTCCCAGCTTTCCGCTAGGCCCGGCTGGATGGAGCCATCTTCGCCGAATTTCGTCAGGCCCTCGAAGACGTTGGAATAGAGCACCGAGTCGATCGCCCCGGCGGCCGCCGAGGTGGGATCGAGATGCGGCGGCTCCAGCTGCAGCGCGATGATCAGATCGTCCTGCTGCGCGAGCGCAGCGGTGCTGCCGAGCAACAGCGCGGCAAGAGTGAGGCTGAGACGGGTCATCAAGGCGGGGTCCTTTCGCGGAACAGAAGGGCGGGCGTCGCCCCAGACTGAGCGCAATTGCCGTGTCAGTGCAAGGCGCTGCACCGCCGCGCCGGGGGGACCGTTCGGGATTGAGGCTGGATCGGTGCCGCGCGGCCTGCTAAGTGGCGCCAGCCCGTTCGCCAAGCTGCCGTGGAGAGGAGACAGCCATGAGCGCAACCGCGCGCAAGAGCGCCCCGCTGCCCGACGATATCCGTGCCCGCAAGGGCGGTGTGCCGCTGGTCAGCCTCACCGCCTATACCACCCCCATGGCGCAGGCCATGGACGCCCATTGCGACTTTGTGCTGGTGGGCGATTCCGTCGGCATGGTGCTGCACGGGCTGCCCTCGACGCTGGGGGTGACTCTCGAGATGATGATCCTGCATGGGCAGGCGGTGAAGCGCGGGTTGAGCAAGGCGATGATGGTCGTCGACATGCCCTTCGGCAGCTACGAGGAAGGCCCAAGCCAGGCGTTTCGCAATGCCGCGCGGATCATGGCCGAGACCGGCGCCGCGGCGGTGAAGCTCGAAGGCGGCGTGAGCATGGCCGAGACCATCCGGTTTCTCGTGCAGCGCGGCATCCCGGTGATGGCGCATGTGGGGTTGACGCCGCAGTCGATCAACACGCTGGGGGGCTACAAGGTGCAGGGCCGCGGCGCCGCGGCGGCGGCGCTGATCGACGATGCGCGCGCCGTGGCCGAGGCCGGGGCCTTTGCCGTCGTGCTGGAAAAGGTCCCGGCGGCGCTGGCCGACCGGGTGACGGCGGATGTGCCGATCCCGACCATCGGCATCGGCGCCTCGGCGGGCTGCGACGGGCAAATCCTCGTGGTCGACGACATGCTGGGGGCCTTCACCGCCTTCAAGCCCAAGTTCGTGAAACGCTACGCCGCGCTTGGCCATCAGGCCGAGGCGGCGATCGAGGAATATGCGGCAGAGGTGCGCGCCCGGGAGTTCCCCGGCGCCGAGCATGTCTTTGCCGAGGACGCACCGGAGAAGACGTCATGATCCCCATTCTGCGAACCAAGGCCGCGCTGCGCGAGGCGGTGCTGGGCTGGAAGCGTGCTGGCGAAACCACAGGCGTGGTGCCCACGATGGGCGCGCTGCACGCCGGGCACATGAGCCTTGTCGAGGCGGCCAAGGCGGACTGCGACCGGGTGATCGTGACGATCTTCGTCAATCCCAAGCAGTTCAACAGCGCCTCGGATCTCGAGAATTACCCGCGCACCGAAGTGGCGGATGCCGAAAAGCTCGCGCCTTTTGCCGTGGATGCGATCTATGCGCCGGGCCCCGATCAGATCTACCCCGAGGGCTTTGCCACCACGGTCTCGGTCACTGGCCTGACCGAGGGGCTCTGCGGCGCGCATCGCCCGGGGCATTTCGACGGGGTGACGACGGTGGTCAGCAAGCTCTTTTTGCAGACGCTAGCCGACCGCGCCTATTTCGGCGAGAAGGACTATCAGCAGCTGCAGGTGGTGACCCGGATGGCCCGCGATCTCGATATCCCCTGCGAGGTGATCGGCTGCCCCACGGTGCGCGAGGAGGACGGCCTCGCGCTGTCCTCGCGCAACATGCTGCTGCCGCCCGAGACCCGTGCCGCGGCACCGGCGCTGAACCGGGTGATGCGGCAAATGGCGGAACGGCTGCTGGACGACGAGAGCTTTGGCCCGGTGCGCGCGCAGGCCGAGGCGGCGCTGCGGGAGGCCGGGTTTTCGGAGGTGGAATATCTCGAGCTGCGCGCTGCCGACGGGCTGGCGCCTTTGACCCGCCCCGACCGCCCGGCGCGGCTGCTGGCCGCCGCGTGGCTGGGCGGTGTGCGGCTGATCGACAATATCGCCGTTGGCTAAGGCCGGACCGGGGGCGCGGCCCCCGGACCCCCGGGATATTTCAGTCTAGACGAAGGGGAGAACGTCCTGCGCTTCGTCTAGATGAAAATATCCCCGCCGGAGGCAGGCCGGAGCGCGCCAAACAGTGGGCGCTCAGGCGACCAGGCGCTCGGCTTTCTTCAGATCCACCGACACCAATTGGCTGACGCCCTGTTCCTGCATGGTGACGCCAAAGAGCCGGTCCATGCGGCTCATGGTCACCGCGTGGTGGGTGATGATCAGGAAACGCGTGTTGGTGCGGCGGCACATCTCGTCGAGCAGATCGCAGAAGCGCGTGACGTTGGCGTCGTCGAGCGGCGCGTCGACCTCGTCGAGCACGCAGATCGGCGCCGGGTTCGCGAGGAACACCGCGAAGATCAGCGCCAGCGCGGTCAGCGTCTGCTCGCCGCCCGAGAGCAGCGAGAGCGTCGAGAGCTTCTTGCCCGGCGGCTGGCACATGATCTCGAGCCCGGCCTCGAGCGGGTCGTCGCTTTCGACCATCACGAGATTGGCCTCGCCGCCGTTAAAGAGATGGGTGAAGAGCATCGAGAAATTGCTGTTCACCTGCTCGAAGGCGGTCAGCAGCCGCTCGCGCCCCTCGCGGTTCAGCGACGAGATGCCCGAGCGCAGCGTGCGCACCGCCTCTTCGAGATCGGTCTTCTCCTGCACCAGCGTGTCATGCTCGCCGCGCACTTCGCGGGCGTCTTCCTCGGCCCGCAGGTTGACCGCGCCGAGCGCGTCGCGCTGGCGCTTGAGACGGTTCACATCCGCTTCGATCTCTTCCGAGCCGGGCATGTCGGAGGGCGCCAAGTCGAGCCGCGCCAGCAGCTTCTCGGGCGTGGTCTCCTGCTCTTCCTCGATGCGTTCGGCAGCCGCGCTGACGGTCTCGCGCGCCGCGTCCACACGCGCCTCAGCGCCCGCCCGCGCCTCGCGCGCCTCAGAGGCGGCGCGTTCCGCATCGCGCTCGGCAGCAATCGCCGCGCGCATGGCGCTTTCGGCAGCGGCCAGCATGTCCGAGGCAGCGCTGCGGCGCTCTTCGGCCTCTTCGATCGAGCGGGCCAGTTCGTCGCGCTTGGCGGCAAGCTCATCGGGCACCGCCTGCGCCTCGAGCAGTTCGCGCTCGTGGCCGCGGCGGCGCTCATCCAGTTCGGCGCTGCGCTTCTCGGCGGTCTCCAGCCGGTGGCGCCAGCCCGACAGCTCCTTGGTGACGCTCTGCTGGCGCGCGGTGCGAGCCTCGCCCTCGCGGCGCAGCTCGTCATGAGCAGAGCGCCGGGTCATCATCGTCATCCGGGCCGCCTCGACGGTCATCCGCACGTCCTCGGCCACGGCGCGGGCGCTTTCCAGATCGCCCAGTTCGGCAAGACCGCGCTCGGCCTCGACCACCTGCTGGCGCGCCGTCGTGGCCTCGTCATCATGGCGGCTGACCGCCAGCGCCGCGCTCTCCAGCCGGCTCTCGGCCATGCTGCGCTCGCTTTCGGCCCGGTTGAAGGCGCGCATCGCCTCGTTGACCTCGCGGTCGGCCTCGCGCCGGGTCTCGCGCGCCACCTTGTCGGCGCGGGTCAGCTCCGCCAGCCGCGCCACCAGCGCGTCATGGGCGGTGCGCATGCCCTCCACCCGCGACTCCGTCTCGGCCATCTCGCGCTTCAGCCCTTCCAGCCGGTTGAGCTGTTCAAGCCGCAGCGCCGCGGCGGAGGGCGCATCCTCGGACCACGCCCGGTAGCCGTCCCAGCGCCAGAGATCGCCGTCGCGGCTCACCAGCCGCTGGCCCGGCTGCAGAAGATGCTGCAGCGCATTGCCCTCGTCGGGGTCCACAAGGCCGATCTGGCTCATGCGGCGGATCAGCACGTCGGGCACCGAGACATGGTGCGACAGCGCGGTGACCCCCCGCGGCAGCGGCTGCTCGTCGGCGTAGCGCGGCAGTTCGAACCAGCCCGAGGGGCCATCATCGGCCACTTCCGGTGCGCGCAGATCGTCCGAAAGCGCGGCACCAAGCGCCTTTTCAAAGCCCTGCTCCACCTGCAGCCGGTCGAGCACCTGCCCGCCCTCGGCGGTGTCGCGCTCCAAGAGCCGCGAGAGCGCCGCGACCTCGGCGCTGAGCGCGCTCAGCTCGCCCTCGGCCTCGGAGCGTTCGGCGCGGGCCTCGGCCTCGCGGGTCTGGCAATCGGTACGTGCCTCATCGGCCTGTAGCAGCAGGTCCTCGGCGCGGGCGGCCATGGCCTGCGCCTCTTCGGAGCGTTCCTGCGCTTCTTCCATCGCGGAGGTGGCCTGCGCCAGACGCCCGCGCGCCTCGGCCACCGCATCGCGCGCCTTGCCCGCTTCGGCATCGTGGCGCGAGAGGGTCTTGCGCACATCCGCCAGATAGCGCTGCGCCGACTGGTGCCGGGCGGCGAGACGGGCCACATCCTCGGTCTGCTGGGTCAGCGCGGCCTCACGCTCCTGCAGCACCGCCGACGCCTCGGAGGCCGCATCGGAGGCTTCGGTCAGGCGCGCGTCATGGCCCTCGCCTGCCTTGGCAAGCTCGCGCGCCTCCCATTCGAGCCCCTCGATCGTCTCGCCCGCGTCGCGGTTGAGCGCGCCCTCGCGCTCCATGTCCTTGCCGATCTGCTCGATCCGGCGGGTGAGCGTTTCGATGGTGTCCTGCGCCCGGGCCTCCTGTTCGGCGAGCGCGTCGCGCTGCACCATGAGGCGCTGCAGGATCGCCGCGGCGATGGCTTCTTCCTCGCGCAGGGGCGGCAGCGCCTCGTCGCGTTCGGCGCGGGCGCGTTCGGCGGCGCGGGCGGCGCTTTCGGCCTGTGACGCGGCGGTGATCCGGGCGCGCAGCACGCTCTCGGCGGATTGCCGGGCCTCTTCGGCCTCCATCCAGCGGCGGTAGAGCAGCACGCCCTCGGCCTGCCGCAGATCGGTGCCGATGGCACGATAGCGCGCCGCTTGCCGCGCCTGCCGGTCAAGCTGCTGCAGTTGCGCCGCCAATTGTTCGATCACGTCATCGACGCGCAACAGATTGGCCTCGGTGTTGTTCAGCTTCAGCTCCGCCTCGTGGCGGCGCTGGTAGAGCCCCGAGATGCCTGCCGCCTCTTCGAGGATACGGCGGCGGTTCTTCGGCTTGGCGTTGATCAGTTCCGAGATCTGCCCCTGCCGCACCAGCGCGGGCGAATGCGCCCCGGTCGAGGCGTCAGCGAACAGCATCTGCACGTCGCGGGCGCGCACATCCTTGGCGTTGACCTTATAGGCCGAGCCGACGTCGCGGGTGATGCGGCGCACGATCTCAAGCTGGTCGGCTTCGTTGAACCCGGCGGGGGCGAGACGGTCGCCATTGTCGATCGACAGCGACACTTCGGCGAAGTTGCGGGCCGGGCGGGAATGCGCCCCGGCGAAGATCACATCTTCCATGCCCGCGCCGCGCATCGCCTTGGCACGGTTTTCGCCCATCACCCAGCGCAGCGCTTCCAGCAGGTTGGACTTGCCACAGCCATTGGGCCCGACGACCCCGGTCAGCCCCTCGGAGATGACGAGGTCGGTGGGATCGACGAAGCTCTTGAAGCCCGTCAGTCGAAGACGTGTGAACTGCAAAGCGATGCCCCGATTCCGAAGTTATCCCCGAATTTGCCGTCCCGCACCGGGCCAAGTCAAACGCTTTGCCCCGGATGTGGCGGCCCTCTGCCAGTTGTCCACAAGATATTGCGTGTATTGCGCCTTATTTGTGGGTTGACCCCGGCGGAGGCCCCGCCAATATCCGACCCTATGGCCAGAGGAAAGCATCTATGTCGATAACCATCGCCCCCGTGTCTCCACGTGATCCGCGCGCCGAGGCGCTGCTGCTGGAGAGCCACGCGCTGATGGGGGCGCTGTTCCCGCCGGAAGAGAACTACTGCCTCGATATCGACGCGCTCTGCGCCCCCGAAATCACCTTTCTCGGGGCCGAAGAAAACGGCGTGCTGCTGGGCTGCGCCGCCATCGCGCGGGCCGAGGGCTATGCCGAGGTGAAATCCATGTTCGTCTCGCCCGAGGCGCGCGGGCTGGGGCTGGCGCGGCGCCTGCTGCAGCATCTCGAACGCACCGCGCAGGCGGAGGGCATTCCGCTCTTGCGGCTTGAAACCGGAGACAAGCTGCCAGCGGCCATGGCGCTTTATGAGAGCACCGGATTTGCACGGCGCGGCCCCTTCGGCGGCTATGTCGAGAACAGCTCGAGCCTGTTTTACGAAAAGACGCTCTGACCGCCTCTGGCAGAAGCTCACTCACAGGCCCTCCCCCATGCGCCAAGGAAATCGCAGGCGGTGTGGCGGCCTTTCGGCTTCTTCGGCGGGGACCGTCCACCGCAGGAGAGGCCCAGTTCGATCACCGACGGATCGCCCACCGCCCAGACCGGCACGCAGCCGCTGGCCCCAGCCACCGCGATCTGCGCAAGGCGTGCAACCTCGGCAAATTTCGGCGGCCACATCGGGCTGACCCGGATCGCCTCGGCCCGATCTTCGCGCAGCCGTAAAACAAAGCGCATCCCCTCGACCTCGGCCGGGATCGGCACTGCGCCAGCATAGCCCGCCCCGCCCATCTGCACCGCGCAGGCGCCGCAGGACAGCAGTCCCGCCAGCGCCAGCAGTCGCCGCAAAACCGGCGCAGCCGAGCGCGGCAACTGCGCGCAAAACCTCAGCGCCATGTCTGCCAGCGCGACAAAGATGATCGGCAAGTTCATGCGCAATCCTTTGTGAGAATTTGCTAATTCTTCGCTAACATTTCCGCTGTGGCCTTGCGTTCGTTCCGCGCCTGCGCCCAAACTGCGACTGACGCAGGGTCACCCAAAAGCAATGCCACTGGCTGTGACAGCCGATGAAACACGGAGACAGCCGATGACAGACGGTCCGTCCACCTCGAAGCCCCGCAAGAAATGGGGCTGGATGCTGCTTCTGGGAGTGATCCTGATCCTCGGCGGGATCGGCGCACTCGTGCACCCGTTTGCGGCCTCGCTCACCGTGCTGACGATCTCGGCCATCGCCTTCATCATCGCCGGAGCGCTGCAGCTTTGGATCGCCTTCAACGACGAAACCAGCCTCGGCGCGCGCCTCGCCGAAGCGCTGCTTGGCCTTCTGGTGCTGGCGTTTGGCGTGTTCCTTCTGGCGCGCCCGGAGCGTGGGCTCGAAGCGCTCACATGGCTGATCGCGGCGTTCTTCCTTGCCCTCGGCGTGATGCGGATCGCCATCGGCCTGTCGGTCCGCGAGCGCACCGGATGGAGTTGGCTGGTCTTCGCAGGCGTGGTCTCGCTGGTGCTGGGCGTGCTGATCATGGCCACGCTGCCGGGCTCGGCGACCGGGCTGCTCGGGGTCTTCCTCGGGATCGACCTGATCAGTTCGGGCATCGGCGCGTCGCTGATCGCGCTGCATATGCGCAACCACTAGCCCTCGCCAGCCCGCGCGTCAGAGGTCAGAAATCGACCTCAACCCCCGGCAATTCCAGCGCTTTGACCAGCTCCCGCAGCTCCTGCCGCGCGGCCACATTCGAGATGTTGAGGTTGCCGACGCCGATATCTTTCAGGTCCAGCAGCGTCAGACCCCGGGGGAAAAGCTCGCGGAAGATCACCCGCTCGTTGAAGCCGGGCGCGATGCGGAAGCCGATGCGCTTCGACAGCTTGGTCAGCGCCTTTTCCATCTTCATCTTGTTGACCATGTTCTGCGCCCCCAGCCGGTTGCGCAGCACCACCCAGTCGATCGGCTGGAGCCCGGCCTGCGCGCGCAATTGGCGGGCGTTCCAGACCATCTCGGAATAGACCGAAGGGCCAAGGATCTTCTCGCCATCGCTGTCGATATGCGCCAGCAGGTCGAAATCGATGAAACTGTCGTTGAGCGGTGTGACCAGCGTGTCGGCCAGCGAATGCGCCACCTGGCTCAGCCGGGTATGCGAGCCGGGGCAGTCGATCAGCACGAAGTCGCAATCGGTCTCCAGCTGCGCCACGGCAGCCGAGAGGCGGTGATCAAAGGCGTTCTCACCGGGCGCCAGCGCCTCGGGCTGCACCTCGGGCAGATCGAGATAGCGGGGAATGGCCAGTTCGATGCCTTCGCTTTCGCAAAAGCGGCGGCGGTTCTCGATGTAGCGGCCAACCGAGCGCTGCCGCAGGTCGAGATCGAGCGCGCCGGTGCGATGGCCCATGCGAACGAGGGCGGTTGCCAGATGCATCGAGACGGTGGACTTGCCTGCCCCGCCCTTCTCGTTCCCCACGACGATGATATGTGCCACGTTGTCCCCTCGACTGTCCGCCCACATGTTTGGCTGTGATTGCGGTACTTCCACAGTATATGGGGTCCGCGTCAAGGGGAAGGGGAGAGAAGCCCCCGACACCCTTCGTATCGGCCCCAGACAGCGGCTGCGGGCGTTTTTCGAGCGCCATGATGACGCGGCGCCACAAAAGCAAAAGCCCGGCCATGGGCCGGGCTCTGCAAGTACTGCCGTATCGGTCAGGTCAGTGCAGCTTGGCACCCACCGTCTTGATCGACTCGTCGACCAGCTTGGCCTTGTCCTGCGCACCGAGTTTCTCGGCGATCACATCCGAAGCAGCGGCCACGGCCACGGTAATCGCGCGATCGCGGACTTCCTTGACAGCCGAGGTCTCTGCCGACTTGATCTGCTCTTCAGCAGCGGCAAGACGGCGCGTGATCGATGCATCGAGGTCCTTGCGGGCCTGCTCTGCGGCGCTTTCGGCGTCGATCTTGGCCTGAGCCACGATCTGCTCTGCCTGATCCTGCACTTCGCGCTGCTGACGCTCGTAAGAGGCCAGAAGGGTCTGTGCTTCCTCGCGCAGGGCGCGGGCTTCTTCCAGCTCGTTGCGGATGCCTTCGGCACGGCGATCAAGCTGGCTGCCCAGCATCTTCGGCACTTTGAAGTACACGAGGACGGCGAGGAACAGCAGGAAGCCCAGCAGCACGACGAAATCGGTGTTGCGGAGCGAGAAGAACGGGCCGGAGGCGGCCAGCGCGGGGCTGGCCATCAGGGTTCCGAGCGCGCTCAGGGTGATGAGTTTGCGCATGGGATCAGCCTTTCATCCGGTTTGCCACAGCCGCGTCGATCGCGGCCTTGTCGGCGCTGGTCCCCAGGGCGGCCACGATGGCCTCCGCGGTTTCCTTAGCCACGGCCTCGACGCTTTCCACCGCGCTCGCGCGAATCTCGGAGAGCACCTTTTCGGACTCTGCGGTCTTCTCGGCGATCTTGGCATCCGCCTCGGCCGTTGCGGCATCGAGTTGGGCCTTGATCTCGTCGCGGGTTTTCTGGGCGATGGCCTGAGCTTCGCTCCGGGCATCGGCCAGCGCCTTCTCATAGGCCGCTTCCGCGTCCTTGGCTTGGCGCTTGAGCTCTTCGGCGGCGGAGATGTCGTTCGTGATGGTGCCCTGACGCTCGGCCAGAACGGACGCGATCCGCGGCAGAGCGACGCGCGACAGCACGAAGAAGATCACCAGCAGCGTGATGATGAGCCAGAAGATCTGGTTCGGGATCCATTCGCCGCAAAGCTGCGGCATCCCGATGGCGGAGCCATGGGCGTCGACGCAGATACCGGCCATTTCTTCTTGAATGGGTTCGACCGCCATGTCGTCCTCCGTCGGAACGTTGTCTCTACTTGGGGCGGCCCGTCAATGACGGTGCCGCCCCCGCGTAAGGATAAGGTCCCGAAGGATTAGACGGCGAACATCAGCAGCAGAGCGACGAGGAACGAGAAGATCCCCAGAGCTTCTGCGAATGCGATGCCGATGAAGAGGGTCGCGGTCTGCGAAGCAGCTGCCGACGGGTTGCGCAGTGCGCCGCCCAGGAAGTTTGCAGCAACGTTACCCACGCCGAGGGCTGCAATGCCCGAACCCAGGCCTGCGAGGCCGGCGCCGATGAACTGACCGAGGTTTGCGATATCGCCTTCCATTTGAGTCTCTCCTTACGATGGAATTGGATGGATAGAGGTTGTCCGGACCGGCCTGCGCCTCAGTGGGCAGGATGCAGCGCGTCCTTGAGGTAGACGCAGGTCAGGATGGTGAACACGTAGGCCTGGATGAAGGCCACGAGAACTTCGAGCCCGTAGATCGCGGTGATTGCGACGATCGACACCGGCGAGACGACGGCCAGCGCGGCGAAGCCTGCAAAGACCTTCATCACGGCGTGACCGGCCATCACGTTGCCAGCAAGACGGATGGAGTGGCTGACCGGACGGACGAAGTAGGAAATCACTTCGATCACGGCGAGGATCGGGCGCAGCGCCAGCGGTGCCGAGGACACCCAGAAGAGGCCGAGGAAGTGCACGCCGTTTTTGACGAAGCCAAGGATCGTCACGCCGAGGAACACCGCGAGAGCCAGCACCCAGGTCACCGCGATGTGCGAGGTGGTGGTGAAGCTCATCGGGATCAGGCCAAGGAAGTTCGAGAAGACGATGAACATGAACAGCGTCATGATGTAGGGGAAGTACTTCAGGCCTTCCTTGCCGGTCACGTCTTCGATCATCTTGTAGATGAAGCCATAGGCCAGTTCGGCGACCGACTGGCTGCGCGAAGGGATGATCGCGCGGCGCGAGGTGCCCAGCACCATGACGCCGATGATCGCGAGGATGCAAAGGAACATCCACAGCGTCACATTGGTGATGGTGAACATGCCCACGTCGCCGGCTCCGAAGAGCGGTTTGACCATGAACTGGTCCATCGGGTGGAAGACGAGACCGCCTTCTGCCGCCTGTTCTGCACCGTGAGCCGCTTCAGTCGCCATCGCCGCGATCCCTCTTCTCGTCGTCTCCGGTCTTGCCGGAGGATTGCCCCTCTCCGGCGTCGCCGGAGGTTTGTTTCTGCTGTATCTCGGCGGCGGTCCGCAGCATCACGCGGATGCCCGCCACAAGGCCCAGCAATGTGAACAGCACCATAAGCCACGGCAGGGTCCCCAGCAGGAGGTCCAGCCCGTAGCCGATGCCAAAGCCGATCCCAAGACCGGCCACCATTTCCGTCACCATCCGCCAGGCGACATTCGCCTGCGAGTAGTGTTCCTCGTGGTGCGACTTCCGGGTCTCCCGGGCAGCCTTGGCCGCCGCAATCTTTGCCTCCAGCGCGTCGAGTTGCCGCTTCGGATCGGGATCGCCCACTTTGTCGCTCCATTCGGACGTTCGAGAAGGTTGCTACGTGCAGGGGGGCTTTAAGTCAACCCGCCGTGATCACTTGAAACGAGAACCTAAGTCACTGAAATTGCTTGAATCCAAAGTGTCGCGACCTCCCGCCGCGGCGCTGCTAGCGCCAACAGGGCGGCAAAACCATATTCAACCTCGGAGTTGATTATAGTCTCCGGGCCGCCACGGCGGTGCTTGACGGCGCCGCCCGCCCCGAGGCTTATGAAGCCATGACCCCCGATCTCGACACCGTCTTTGCCGCCCTCGCCGACCCGACCCGGCGGCGCATCCTCGCCATGCTGCTCGAGGATGATATGGCGGTGACCGATGTCGCCGAGCCGTTCGAGATGTCGCTGGCCGCGATCTCCAAGCATCTCACCATCCTCGCCTCCGCCGGGCTGATCAGTCAGGAGAAACGCGGGCGGGTGAAATGGTGCAAGCTGGAGCCGGACGCGCTGCGCGAGGCCTCGGTCTGGATGCAGGGGTTCGGGCAGTTCGAGCCGATCAACCTCGACGCCTTCGAGCGCTTCCTGCAGGTCGAACTGAAACCCGAGGATCCGGCCTGAGCGCAAATTCCTTCGCAAGGAATTTGCAACTCTCTTCAAAGAGAGTTGGCCCTACCCTTCGCGCAGCAGCAAAAGCAGCGCCATCACCGTCAGCCCGATCCCCACGAGGATCGCCAGCGGCGGCGCGCCGCGTCCCAGCGCCAGTTCCCACAGGATCACACAGCTTGGGATCAGATAGGTATAGGCCATGACCTTAGCACTCGGCAGGCGCATCGCGGCGAACTGCAGCAGCACCGTGCTCAGCGCGGTCGCCGCCACGGTTGTATAAAGGATCGTCACCCAGACGATTCCCGGCAGCGCGCCCCAGTCGGTCGCGCGCAGGGCGCCCCAGCCAAAGACGATCAGCAGCAGCGTGCCGGCGACCATCGTGCCAAAGGTAAAGACCAGCCCCGGCTCGCCGCGATTAAGCCGCGGCACCATCGGCGCATAGATCGCATGCGCGGCGCAGCCGAGCAGATAGACCATCTCTCCGCGCCCCGGCGCGAAGCGCAGAAGCGCCGAAAGATCGGCGCGGAAGATCACCCAGAGCGCCCCGGCCCCGCCGATCGCCAGCGCCAGCGCCATGCGTCTGCTCAGGTGTTGGCGCAGCAACAGCCAGCCAAAGCCCGCCGCCATCACCGGCGTCAGGGTGAAGACCGCCGCCATGCTCACCGGCGCCGCGGTGCGCAGCCCTTCGAACATCAGTACGAAATAGGCCACCATCAGCGCGCCGATCACGCCATAGCGCCACGGTGCCGTCAGCGCAGCGCGCGGCACCCCGCCGCGCATCATCACCACCGCGCCCAAAAGCAGCGTCGCCAGCGCAAAGCGCACCGCGTTGAGCGCGGAAGGGGCGATATGCGGCGCGGCCATGGCGCCCAAAGAGAAGGAGCCCGCGACGCAGGCCGAGAAGGTCAGCATCGCAAGATGGCCGCGCGCGGCGGGTGTCAGGCTCACGCCATGTCCTGTTCGGCGGCATAGGCCTTGAGGTGCTTGAGAAAGGCCTGAACCTTCGGCGTGCGGTGCAGGTCCACATGGGTCACCAGCCACAGCGGCGACGTCCAATCTTCCTGCGGCGGCAGCACCTGCACAAGCTCGGGGTCCTGCTCGGCCTCGGTCACCGGCATGAAGCCCATGCCCGCCCCGGCCCGGATCGCCTGCAGTTGCACCCGGTCGTCCGAGGTCCGGAACACGATGCGCTCCTGCAGAACGTTGCTCTTCATCCAGCGATGATACGGCGCGCGCGATTCGAGATCGTCGAAGCCGACGAAATCATGCGACCCGAACTCCGAGACGGCCTTCGGCGTGCCTTTGCGCGCGAGATAGGATTTCGAGGCATAAAGCGCGACCGGACGCCGCGAGAAGGGCTGCACCACGTTGTCGGGCTCTTCCGGGGCCGCGCCGGCGCGCAGCGCCACATGCGCCTCGCCGTATTCCAGCCGGAACAGGCGCGAGCCGGTCAGATAGCGCACGGTCACGTCGGGATAGGTCTCACGGAAGGAGGTCAGCGCACCGATCATCAGAGCCGAGAAATTGACCAGCGAGGTGACCAGCAACTCGCCCGAGACCGCCTCGCCGCGGCCCTTGATCCGGCCCACCAGCTGCTGGAACTGATCGTCGGTGCATTGCGCCACGCGCGACAGGTCGCTGCCCGCTTCGGTGGGTGTGTAGCCGCGGGCGTGGCGCTGGAACAGCTTCACACCCAGCCGCGCCTCCAGCGCGTCGATATGCCGGATCACCGTGGCGTGATGCACGCCAAGCACTTCGGCCGCGCCGCTGACCGTGCCGAGCCGCGCAACATGATAGGCGGTGCGAATCTCGTCCCAATTGTCCATCGGCATCTCCTGTGCACCGGGTCACGAATTGGCGCCAGAAAGCGTGATACCGTGCGGAAATGCAAGAGAGGGGCGCTGCGCAAATGCGCGAGGACCGGCGCGCGGCCCTGCAGAACCCAGCCTTAAGGGCCCCGGCCCTACAGAGACTCCAGCCTTGCAGCGCGCAAACGAAAAACGCCCGGCCAAAGCCGGGCGTCTTCAAGGCTACGCAACAAAGCGCAGCGATTTTGTATCGCTTAGTCCGAGCTGGACGAGCTGGACGAGTCGCCGTCCGAAGCTGCTGCCAGCAGAGCCAGGGCTGCGAGGCCACCGGCAACGGCCAGTGCGGTGCCGCTCGACGGAGCTGCAACCGGAACAACAGCATAGGGATCGTCTTCAACGACGACCGGTGCCGGCGAACCAGCGAATGCTGCGGATGCGCCGATCATGCTAACAATAGCGGCGGATGCGAAAAGAGCTTTGGTTTTCATACTGTCACCTATCTAGTAAGCGTCTCAGTTGGTTACATAGCGTTAATCTCGCTTTGCGACCAGATATAAATAAGGGAATTTGCCTCTTTCGCGCGCACCCATGCCGACTGTGCCACTTTTGCACACAAATCCGCTGCAGCGCGGCGCGGCACCGCCCAAATAGCGGGCAAACCCCAGCCCAGCTTGACTCCAAAGCCCCACCGGCGTACATCGCGCGGAATCCACCGGGAGTCCCATCGCTTCCGGTCCCTTGGGCCAATGCCCGGGATCGCCCTCCGTCAGCGCGTTGCGCCCACGGAGGCGTTTTCGCATTGCCGCTTGGGATCGTCATGGGAAACGCCCGGGACATTCGAGTTTGATTCCACGCCGCGCGGCCCCCATCTCGGGTCTGCACACAGATACGGACCAGAGAAGAAGGAGCCAGACGGCCCATGTTCGAATCTCTTTCCGAACGCCTCGGCGGCGTCTTCGACCGCCTGACCAAGCAGGGCGCCCTCTCCGAGGATGACGTCCGCACCGCCCTGCGCGAAGTGCGCGTCGCCTTGCTCGAGGCCGACGTCTCGCTGCCCGTGGCGCGTCAGTTCATCAAGGCCGTCGAGAAAAAAGCCACCGGCGCCGCCGTCACCAAATCGGTGACCCCCGGCCAGCAGGTGGTGAAGATCGTCCACGACGAGCTCATCACCACGCTCACCGGCGAGGGCGAGCCCGGCGCGCTGCGCATCGACAACGCCCCGGCACCGATCCTGATGGTCGGCCTGCAGGGCTCGGGCAAAACCACCACCACCGCCAAGCTTGCGCGCCGCCTGAAAGAGCGCGACCGCAAGAAGGTGCTGATGGCCTCGCTCGACGTGAACCGCCCCGCGGCCATGGAGCAGCTGCAGATCCTCGGCCAGCAGATCGGCGTCGACACGCTGCCGATCGTCAAGGGCGAAGACCCGGTCGCCATCGCCAAACGCGCCAAGACCCAGGCCAGCCTCGGCGGCTATGACGTCTATATGCTCGACACCGCGGGCCGCCTGCACATCGACCACGAACTGATCCAGCAGGCCGCCGACGTGCGCGACGTGGTGAACCCGCGTGAGACGCTGCTGGTGGTCGACGGCCTCACCGGTCAGGACGCGGTGAATGTCGCCACCGAGTTCGACGACAAGATCGGCGTCTCGGGCGTGGTGCTCACCCGGATGGACGGCGATGGCCGCGGCGGCGCCGCGCTGTCGATGCGCGCCATCACCGGCAAGCCGATCAAATTCGTCGGCCTCGGCGAAAAGATGGACGCGCTGGAGACCTTCGAGCCCGAGCGCGTCGCGGGCCGCATCCTTGGCATGGGCGACATCGTCGCGCTGGTGGAAAAGGCACAGCAGACGCTCGAGGCCGAACAGGCCGAGCGCATGATGAAGCGCTTCCAGAAAGGTCAGTTCAATATGAACGACCTGAAGATGCAGCTCGAGCAGATGATGAAGATGGGCGGCCTCGGCGCCATGATGCAGATGATGCCGGGCGCGGCCAAGATGGCCAAGCAGATGGATCAGGCCGGGATGGACGATTCGATCCTGCGCCAGCAGATCGCCCTCATCAACTCGATGACCAAGAAGGAACGTGCCAACCCGCAGATCCTTCAGGCCAGCCGCAAGAAGCGCATCGCCGCTGGTGCGGGCATGGACGTGTCGGACCTCAACAAGCTGCTGAAGATGCAGCGCCAGATGTCCGACATGATGAAGAAGATGGGCAAGATGGGCAAAGGCGGCATGCTGAAACAGGCCATGAAAGGCATGTTCGGCAAAGGCGGCATGCCCGAGGGCATGGACCCCAGCCAGATGGACCCCAAGCAGATCGAGGCCGCGGCCAAGGCGATGGGCGGCAAGATGCCCGGCGGCATGGGCGGCCTTGGTGGCATGCCCGGCATGGGCGGTGGCGCGCTGCCGCCGGGCCTCGGCGGGTTCGGCAAGAAGAAATGAGCGATCAGCGCCCCCTCCCCCTTCACCTCTCCGAGGTGACAGACCCGACCGCCCCGCAGGCGGCCGGTGCCGAGGGCGTGCGCGCTTCATTGTTCCCCAAATACGCGACTCCGACCCAAGCCACGGCGCCCGAGGCCGACCCTTTCGCGCAATACGGTGTCCCCGAGGATGACGCCGACGGCAGTGTGGAGGCCTACGCATGAGCCTCGTCAACGCCCCCCGTCTGGAAACCGAGCGCCTGATCCTGCGCGGCCCCGAGCCGTCTGACGCAGAGGCGATGATCGCCTTCCTGCTCGACCCGGTGCGCGCCGAGGGGTTCGGCGGCTACGAGCACCGCGGCGACGCATGGCGCTGGTTCGCGCTCAACGTGGGCCACTGGCACCTGCGCGGCTACGGCTATTTCACCATTGAAAACAAGGCCAGCGGCCAGCCCGCGGGCATCTGCGGCGTCTGGAACCCCGAAGGCTGGCCCGAGCCCGAGATCGGCTGGGTGGTCTTTGACGGATTCGAAGGCAAGGGCATCGCCCGCGAGGCCGCGCTGCGCGTGCGCCGCTACGCCTATGAGGATCTGGGCCTTTCGACGATCACCTCGAACATCGTGCCGGGCAACACCCGCTCGGTGGCGCTGGCCGAACGGCTCGGCGCGGTCTACGAGCGCACCTACACCAATTACGCCATGGGCGAGGACATGCTCTACCGCCACCCCTCTGCCGAGGAGGTGCTGGGATGAGCGCGCCACAACAGCCCACCACGCAAAACCCCGCCCCGCAGCAGCCCGTGACCGTGCCGGTCATCGAGACCGAGCGCCTGATTCTGCGCGCGCCGCATCTGGATGATCTCGAGCCGCTCTGCGCCTTCTACGCCGATCCGCGCTCGCGCTTCGTCGGCGGTCCGATCGAGCGCAGTCAGGTCTGGCGCACGCTGCTGCGCTCCTCGGGGCATTGGCAGATTCGCGGCTACGGCATCTGGCACATCACCGAGCGCTCCAGCGGCGAAATGTGCGGCTTCACCGGCCCGCTCAACCACATTGAATGGCCCGAGCCCGAGCTGGCCTATTCGATCTTCGCCTCGCACGAAGGTCACGGTTACGCCTATGAGGCGGCATCCGCAGCACGGCGCGCGTCGGCAGATCTCTTTGGCCTCAGCCATATGATCAGCCTCGTCGATCCGGCCAACGACCGCTCGCTGGCGCTGGCCAAACGTCTTGGCGCGCGCTTCGAACGCGCCACTGAGCTGATGGGCCATCAGGTGCATATCTTCCGCCACCCCCAAATGGGCGAGGCAGAGGCATGAGCGCGGTTCTCCAGCAGACCCCTCCGGCGCAGGCGCGTTTCACCCCGGATATTCCGGTGCTGGAAACGGCCCGGCTGGTGCTGCGCGCGCCGCAGGCCGAGGATTACCCGGATTTCAAGGCCACCTTCGCCTCCTACCGCTCGCGCTTCATGGGTGGGCCGCTCAACGCCTATGAGACATGGATGCTCTACGCCGCCGAGATCGGCCACTGGCAGATTCGCGGCTTTGGCATGTGGATGATCCACCTGCGCGCGACCGGCGAGACCGTCGGCATGGCGGGCGGCTGGTTTCCCGCCAAATGGCCCGAGCGCGAGATCGCCTGGATCATCTGGCCGGACCGCGGCGGCAAGGGCTATGCGCTCGAAGCCACCCAGCGCGTGCGACAGTATTTCTACGACGAGGCCGGATGGCAGGGGGCGGTCAGCTACATCGACCCCAAGAACCTCGATTCCATCCGTCTTGCCGAACGGCTCGGTGCCCGCAAGGACCCCGCAGCCGCCACCGTCGATGGCAGCGACGCCGTCTACCGCCACCCGGCGCCCGCGGCGCTGCGCGGCAGCCAGCTGTCGCATGGCATCGACATGGAGATCGCGAACTACATCGATCCGCTCTTCAAACCGAAGGGATGGGCCGTTGACTGACGCTGTCTCCCTCAAGACCCGGCGCGCGGTTCCTGCCGCCTCCTATGCATGTGTTGTGCATGGGATGTGCATGGAGTGTGCCCCTTCTTTTTTGTTCAAAGGAGCCGAGCATGAGTGATCCCGCCACCCGCGCCGCAGACCTTCTGAAAGAGCACCGCGAAAGCATCGACCGGCTGGACGCGATCCTCGTGTTCACGCTTGCCGAGCGGTTCAAGCACACGCAGTCCGTGGGCCGGCTGAAGGCCACCCACGAGCTGCCCCCCTCCGACCCCGCGCGTGAAGAGCAGCAGATCGCGCGGCTCAAGGACCTGGCGAAGAAAGCGGATCTCGACCCCGCCTTTGCCGAAAACTTTCTGAATTTCATCATTCAGGAAGTCATCAAGCACCACGAAAAACACCAATCCTGACAGGGCTTTGCCCGTCATCAAACGCCATTCGAAGGAGATTTACCAATGGCCATGAAAATCCGTCTCGCCCGTGGCGGCAGCAAAAAGCGCCCCCACTACGCAATCGTCGCAACCGACTCGCGCATGCCGCGCGACGGCCGCTTCATCGAGAAGCTCGGCACCTACAACCCGCTGCTGCCGAAAGACGACGAGCGCCGCGTGGTGATGAACGTCGAGCGCGTTCAGTACTGGATCAGCCAGGGCGCCCAGCCGACCGACCGCATCTCGCGCTTCCTCGAAGCCGCTGGCGCCGTCGAGAAGAAAGAGCGCAACAATCCCAAGAAAGCCGTCCCCGGCAAGGCAGCCACCGAGCGCGCCGAAGCCAAGGCAGCCAAAGCAGCCGAAGCTGCTGAAGCACCGGCAGAGGAAGGCGCAGAGTAATCTGCGCGACATCCTTGTCACAGTCGAAGGGCGCGCAGGAGCAATCCTGCGCGCCTTTCTCGTTGACGCTTGGACAAGAGCCGCGCTGGCCCTACACTCATCGCAGCAGCCCCTTGAGAATACCCGGAGATCCTGCATGTCGCCGCTTCGCCATCTCGCCCCGATGACCCTTGCCGCCGCGCTGTTTGCCAGCCCGGCCCTTGCGCAGGACTTCGGCGTTACAGACAGCTCCGGCACCGCTCAGGCGGCCCCGGTGACCTCGACCCAATCCGCGGGCAATGTGTTCACCTTCACCCTGCGCGGCGGCGTTTCGGCAGCGCCGAAATTCCTGGGCTCCGACGAATACGAAGCGGGCCCCGACCTCGGTTTCAGCTTCAAGCACCTGCGCCTGCGCGGCGTGCCGGAGATCGGCGGCGACGATCCTTGGGCCGACAGCTACGGCTGGGACGTGCACGGCTCGTTCCGCTACCTCGGCAAGCGCGACTCCAGCTCCGACTCGGCGCTGTCGAGCCTCGACGATATCGACCCCACCTATGAGGTCGGCCTCGGCGTCGGCTACACCGCCGAGCAATATGAGGCCTTCGCCGACATCCGCCGCGGCTTTGGCGGCCACGAAGGCTATGTGGGCTCGGTCGGCATCGACTACGTAGTGCGCCCCACCGACCGCTGGAAGCTGACGCTCGGCCCGCGCTTCATCTGGGCGAATGACGAGTTCCTCGACACTTACTCTGGTATCGACCCCGACGAGGCCACCACCGATCTGCCCGCCTATGATCCCGATGGCGGCCTTGTCAGCGCCGGTCTGCAGTTTGGTGCGCGCTACCAGATTAATGATCTCTGGGGCGTCGAAGGTGCCGTCACGTGGGACAATCTGCAGGGCGACGCAGCGGACAGCCCGATCGTCGACGAAGGCTCCAACGATCAGTTCCGCGTGCGCGTCGGCGTGACCCGCGTGTTCAATCTGCGCTTCTAAGCTGAAAGATTGCCAAGCCCGCAGAGGCGGGCTATTCCGCCTCTCACCGATCCACGGAATGGCGCAGACGGGAGGCGCATCGATTTGGACGAGATGATCTGTGTCGGCGCCCTCGGTGGCGCGTTCGGCGTCAACGGCGAAGTGCGGCTGAAGAGTTTCACCGCCGATCCCGAAGCCATCGCCGATTACGCCCCGCTCACCAATGAGGACGGCAGCCGCAGTTTCGATCTTCAGATCACCCGCCCGCTGAAGGGTGGCTTTGCGGCGCGGCTTTCGGGCGTGCGCACCAAAGAAGAGGCCGACGCGCTGAAGGGCGTGCAGCTTTATGCCCCGCGCGACCGCCTGCCCGATCTGCCCGACGATGAGTTCTACCATGCCGATCTGATCGGCCTCATGGTGCTGGACACCGGTGGCGCCAAGATCGGCACGGTCAAAGCGGTGCTCAACCACGGCGCTGCAGACCTTCTGGAACTGCAGGTGCCGGGCGCAAGCTCCACCGTGTTGCTGCCTTTCACCCGCGAGGTTGTGCCCACGGTCGATCTCGCCTCGGGCCGGATCATCGCCGACCCGCCCGAGGGCCTGCTCGACTGACCGCTCGCGGGCAGGCGTCCCATCACGGGGTAATCTGCTTCCTTGCGTCGTATTATCCCCAGGCAAGAAACAAACGCGCGAAATGATAGACCCCGCCTGCGCTCTCATCCATGATGGCCGGGTACGAGGATCAGTGTATTGGTTCCGAGGTTTGATTTGTTGTTTTTCCCGTCGCGTTTTGCCGCGCTGCTGCGGCCTGCCCTCCTTAGACCGAGTGACCGCCCTGCCACCGCCGCCTGCCTCGCCGGGCTCGGTCTTGGATCCGTCGCGCTGTTTGGCGTCATGGACCCCGCCTCTGGCGGGCTGGAGTTGCTTGCCGCCCTCTGGCTTTTGGTACTGCTCGCCGCGCTGTCACTGCGCCGCGCCCGGCAGCGCCTTCTTGCGCCGCCGCCGCTGCTGCTGACCCGCCGCGCCCTGCGCCATCCGCCGCAGCCGCTGCCCCCCGCCCTGCAGATGCGCGCCGACCTCACGGCGCTGCTGTCGAGCCCTGCGCCCATGGGAGCAGGCCTTGAGAGCGCCGATCATGCGGTGCGCCGGGTGCTCGAGCGCTGCCTGCTGCGCCATGGTGATCGGGCGGTGGAAACGCTCGACCGTCCGGCGCTTATCGAGCTTTGGCTGCTGGCCACCCTCCTGCGCGCGGCGCCCGAGCGCGCCGGTGCGCTGGCGCAATGTTTCCGCCTGCCGCATCGCGTTCTGGCGCTGCGCGATCAGATGCCCGCACAGGCCGCTACGGCGCGCGTGGCACCGCGCCTGCGACGCCCTGCGGGCAGAGGGCCACACAGGGGGCCGCAGCTCTCCGCTTGAGCCTTGCGCCCGCCCCCGCTATGCGGGGCGCAAAGGACAGCCAGCCATGACCGATACACCGCAGCGCGCCGCGGGCCGCAAAACCATCCGCCCCAGCCTCACCCCGCGTGAGCTGATGACCGGGGCGCCGGAGCTTTCCCGCGCGTTTCAGGCGCAGGTGATCACCCTCTTCCCCGAGGCGTTCCCCGGCGTGCTGGGCCATTCGCTGACCGGCCGCGCCCTGCAGGACGGGCTTTGGCAGCTGAGCACCATCCACCTGCGCAACTTTGGCGAGGGCAAGCACCGCAACGTCGACGACACGCCTGCGGGCGGCGGTGCTGGCATGGTGATGCGCGCCGACGTGATGGGCCGTGCCATCGACCATGCCCGCGCGCGGATCGACCAGCGCGCGCCGCTGATCTACCTCAGCCCGCGCGGCCGCCGTTTCGACCAGCAGATGGCCCAGCACCTCGCGCAGGCCCCCGGTGTGACGATGATCTGCGGGCGCTTCGAAGGCCTCGACCAGCGCGTCATCGACCACTACCGGATCATTGAGGTGTCGCTCGGCGATTTCATCCTCACCGGCGGCGAGTTGGCCGCGCAGATGATGCTCGACGCGACGATCCGTCTGATCCCCGGCGTTCTGGGCAATGCCGCCTCAACGGAAGAAGAGAGCTTTTCCAGCGGCCTGTTGGAGCATCCCCAGTACACCCGCCCCGCCGAATGGGAGGGCCACCGCATCCCCGATGTGCTGCTCTCGGGCAACCACGCGGCGATCGAGGCATGGCGCCGTCAGCAGTCCGAAGAGATCACCCGCACCCGCCGCCCCGATCTCTGGGCCGCGCATGAGGCCCGCAAGGACTGAGGCCCACAAAGCCCCTTCGCCCGCCCCTTCTTCTCTTTGAAAATACGCCGGGGAGCGCGAGGGGCAGCGCCCCTCGCTCCGGCCCTCTCCACACCGCTCGGGCGCAAGTTTTCCCTTGATTGAACGCCCGCGCCCGCCTATATGGCGCCAATCCGCGACGCCCTGCCGGGCGCTCGTGGATTCGTTCGTTTCCGCCTTCCGTGTTTCTTCGGCACGATTTTGGCGGCGCGGACGCGGCATTGGCCCCTTCGCGGAGCCTACGCCGGAAAAGGCCAAAGATGTTGTCCATCTCCTGCGGGCGCCAAGGCGGACCCGGTCGAAGGCACGGAGCTCTGGAAACGCGACACCTTCACGGAAAAAACCGTGAGCAGATAGGAGAGCGTCAGATGGATCTGATCGCACAGCTCGAGGCGGAGCAAATTGCCGCCCTGGGGAAAACCATCCCCGACTTCAAGCCCGGCGACACCGTGCGCGTCGGCTACAAGGTGACCGAAGGCACTCGCACCCGTGTGCAGGCCTACGAAGGCGTCTGCATCAGCCGTAAGAACGGCAAGGGCATCGCGGGTTCGTTCACCGTTCGCAAGATTTCCTTCGGTGAGGGCGTCGAGCGCGTCTTCCCGCTCTATGCCACCAACATCGATTCGATCGAGGTGGTGCGCCGCGGTAAAGTCCGTCGCGCCAAGCTGTACTACCTGCGTTCGCGTCGCGGCAAATCCGCCCGTATCGCAGAGCAGACCAACTACAAGCCGCTCGCCGGCGCCGACGCATAAGGAGAGCCGTTATGAAAAAGGGCATCCACCCCGACTATCACGTCATCGACGTCAAGATGACCGACGGCACCGTCTACCAGACCCGTTCGACCTGGGGCAAAGAAGGCGACCAGATGTCTCTCGACATCGACCCGACCGTGCACCCGGCATGGACCGGTGGCTCGTCGCGCCTGCTCGACGCCGGTGGCCGCGTGTCGAAGTTCAAAAAGAAATACGAAGGCCTGGGCTTCTAATCCCATCCCTTTCGGATTTTTGGAAAACGCCGTCCCTCGGGGCGGCGTTTTTCTTTGTCTGGACTGGCAGCCCAAGCTGACCCTGCGACAATGTGATCGGCACTCCCTGCTCGAACCAAATGCATTCTTAATTTCGAATGTATATGATCTATGCGAATCGAGTTGGGAGGACACGACTTGGACATTCGCAAAATCACCGACGACATCGCGGCCTCGCCGCAGATCACGGCAGCCGATGTGCCGCAGATCGCCGAGGCGGGCTATCGCGCCATCATCTGCAATCGGCCCGACGGTGAAGGGGCCGACCAGCCAAACTTCGAAGAGATCGAAAGCGCCGCAAAGGCCGCCGGGCTTGAGGCGCGCTACATTCCTGTGGTCTCCGGCAAGGTTCAGGACGCCGACGCCGAGGCGTTTGGCAAGGCGCTGCGCGACCTGCCCGGCCCGGTTCTGGCCTATTGCCGCAGCGGCACCCGCTCGGCCACGCTCTGGTCGCTGAGCCAGGCCAAGGCGCTGCCGCCTGCCCATATCCTCGCCGCCACGAAGGAGGCGGGCTACGACATGGCGGGCGTCGTGCGCCGCATCGTCAACGGCGGCAAGACCCCGACAGACACCGGCGACGCCAAGTTCGACGTGGTGGTGGTGGGCGGCGGCGCGGCGGGCATTGCTGTCTCGGCCAGCCTGAAGGCGCGCAAGCCCGACCTGAATATCGCCCTGCTCGATCCCGCCGACATCCACTACTACCAGCCCGGCTGGACAATGGTTGGCGGCGGCATCTTCGAGCCGCAGACCACCGCGCGCACCATGGGTAGCCTGATCCCGCGCGGCGTGCATTGGATCAAGGCCGCCGTCGCCGCCTTTGAGCCCGAGGACAACGCCGTGGTGCTGGATGGTTGCCGGGTGGTGAAATACGACCGGCTGATCGTCTGCCCGGGGCTGAAGCTCGACTGGCACAAGGTCGAGGGTCTGGTGGACACGCTGGGCAAAAACGGCGTCACCTCGAACTACCGCTATGATCTCGCGCCCTACACGTGGGAGCTTGTGCGGGGCTTCAAGGGCGGCCGCGCCCTCTTCACCCAGCCGCCGATGCCGATCAAATGCGCCGGTGCGCCGCAAAAGGCGCTCTATCTCTCGGGCGACCACTGGTTCCGCACCGGCGTGCTGCCGCGCGTGCAGATCGAGTTCATGAACGCTGGCGGCGTGCTTTTCGGCGTGAAGGACTATGTCCCCGCGCTCGAGACATACATCGAGAAGTACCGTGCCAAGCTGAACTTCTTCCATAATCTCGTGGCGGTGGATGGCCCGGCGCGCAAGGCCACATTCAAGGTCTCCAAACCCGACACAGAGCCCACCGAGGTGACGGTGGAGTTCGATATGATGCACGTCTGCCCGCCGCAGACCGCGCCGGATTTCATCCGTGTCTCGCCGCTGGCCGACGCGGCGGGCTGGGTCGACGTCGATCAGAACACGCTGCGGCACAAGAGCTATGACAACGTCTGGAGTCTTGGAGACGTGATGAACGCGCCCAACGCCAAGACCGCCGCCGCCGCGCGGATGCAGGCGCCCGTGGTGGCCGAGAACGTCGCCGCCGACATCGACGGCAAGGCGCCCGTGGCGCTTTACAACGGCTATGGCTCCTGCCCGCTGACGGTGGAGCGGGGCAAGATCGTGCTGGCGGAGTTCGGCTATGGCGGGACGCTGCTGCCCAGCTTCCCCAAATGGCTGATCGACGGCACCAAGCCGACTCGCGCCGCGTGGCTTCTGAAAGAGCAAATCCTTCCGCCGGTCTATTGGAAGGCGATGCTGCGCGGGAAAGAATGGATGGCGAAACCCGAACCGGTCTCGGCATCTTGATAAATCTTCCCAGCAAGTGGAGCTTGGCGCGGACGCTGTTCCGCGCCAAGACTATTTTGGGGGAAATACGTTTCCCGCTTCACAAATTCAGCTCTAAGAATATATAGAGTCCAAACCCCGGCTCCCACCGGGGCGAGCGCAACTCAGGACACCGCCCATGCAGATCCCTCGCCGCCTGTCCCGCTACCTGCCGATCCTCGACTGGGCCAGCCGATACGACCGCGACACCGCGACCTCCGACCTCGTGGCCGCTGTCATCGTGACGATCATGCTGATCCCGCAATCGCTGGCCTATGCCCTGCTCGCGGGGCTGCCTGCCGAGATGGGTCTTTACGCCTCGATCCTGCCGCTGGTGGCCTATGCGATCTTTGGCACCAGCCGCGCACTGGCGGTGGGCCCGGTGGCCGTGGTCTCGCTGATGACCGCCGCCGCGATCGGCCAGCTGGGCCTCAGCGATCCGGCGCAGATCGCGCTGGCGGCGGTCACGCTGGCCTTCATCTCGGGCGCCTTCCTCGTGCTCATCGGCGTGCTGCGGCTCGGCTTTCTTGCCAACTTCCTCAGCCACCCGGTGATCGCGGGGTTCATCACTGCCTCGGGCGTGCTGATCGCCGCCTCCCAGCTCAAGCATATCTTCGGCATCAGCGCCGAGGGCCACACGCTGGTCGAGCTTGTCGGCTCGCTGGTCGCGCATCTGCCGGAAACGAACTTCATCACGCTGGCCATCGGCGTCGCCGCCACCGCCTTTCTGTTCTGGGTGCGCAAGGGGCTGAAGCCGCTGCTGCGCAGCATGGGGCTGGGCCCGCGCATGGCCGACATCCTCGCCAAGGCCGGCCCGGTGGCCGCCGTGGCGGTGACCACCCTGCTGAGCTGGGGATTTGGCCTCAATGAGGTGGGCGTGAAGGTCGTCGGCGAAGTGCCCATGGGCCTGCCACCGCTTTCGGCCCCTTCGCTGGATCCGTCGATGTGGAAGACCCTGCTGATGCCCGCGATCCTGATTTCGATCATCGGCTTTGTGGAATCCGTCTCGGTCGCACAGACCCTCGCCGCCAAGCGCCGCCAGCGGATCGACCCGGATCAGGAACTCATCGGCCTTGGCGCGTCCAATATCGGCTCGGCCCTCTCGGGCGGCTTTCCGGTGACGGGGGGCTTCTCGCGCTCGGTGGTGAACTTCGACGCAGGCGCGGAAACCCCCGCGGCAGGCGCCTATACCGCCGTGGGCATCGGCCTCGCGACGCTGGTGCTGACCCCGCTGCTGTTCTTCCTGCCGAAGGCCACACTGGCCGCGACGATCATCGTCGCCGTGCTGAGCCTCGTCGATTTCTCGATCCTCAAGAAGACTTGGGTCTATTCGAAGGTAGATTTCACCGCCGTCTCAGCGACCATCGTGCTGACCCTGCTCGTGGGCGTCGAAGTAGGCGTCTCTGCGGGCGTGCTGCTGTCGATCCTGCTGCATCTCTACAAGACCTCGAAGCCGCATGTGGCCGAGGTTGGACTGGTGCCGGGCACGCATCACTTCCGCAACGTGCTTCGGCATGAGGTGGAAACTCTGCCCGGCGTGCTGACGCTGCGGGTCGATGAGAGCCTCTACTTCGTCAACGCCCGCTTCCTCGAGGAATACGTGCTGACCCGCGTCGCCGAATGCCAGAACCTGCGCCACGTGGTGCTGATGTTCCCGGCGGTCAACGAGGTGGACATGAGCGCGCTGGAAACGCTCGAAGAGATCAACCGCCGCCTTGATGAGCAAGGGATCACCCTGCATCTGACCGAGGTGAAAGGCCCGGTGATGGATCGGCTCAAGCGCTCGCACTTCCTCGAAGAGCTCTCGGGCCGGGTGTTCCTGTCGCAGTATCAGGCGTGGTGCGCGCTACAGGCGGACGCGCCCCATGGGTCCGAGCAGGAACGCGTCGCGGCCCAGTAGAAGCGCGGGATAAAGCGGGCGGCCATAGCCCGCGCCGCCATCCATGTTGAGCCGGTTGGGATAGAGCATGGGCACATCGAGCGCGGTGTGCCCATGCACCACCAGCCGCCCCCAAGCGCCCCTCCAGTCAAGGAAGGGCCCGCGGATCCACACCAGATCATCCTCTTTCTGATAGTTGAGCAGCACACCCGGCCGCAGGCCTGCGTGGACGAAGATGTGCTCATCGGTCTCGTGCAGGCGCGGCAGCCCCGCGATCCAGTCGCGATGCGCCTGCGGGATCGCCTCCAACGCGTCGGCATGGATGTCCTCAATCGCGCGCCCCTCGCTCACGTCGACGCCGTAAGAGGCCAGCGTCTTGGCCCCGCCAAGCGGTGGATCGGTCCAGATCAGCGGCCGCGAGACATTCGGGTCTTTGTAGCGCGGGTTTTCGAGAAACCTCAGCAGGTAGCGATCATGGTTGCCCATCAGACAGACCCATGGCTTGCCCTCGGCCTGCCCCTGCATCAGCAAGTCGATCACCCCGCGCGCGTCGGGGCCCCTATCCACGTAGTCCCCCAGAAAGACGATGGGCGCGCCTGCGTGTTCGTCGCGCGCAATCATCGCAAGTGCCTCGTGAAGGCGTTCAAGCTGACCGTGGATGTCGCCGATGGCGTAGATGGGCTGCATGGGAATTCCTTTCTGCAAGGCATAGTTGGATCCCGGACCGGCGAGAGGCAAGGGCTGGCGCCCGAGAACCGGCACGCGCGCCCGATCCCATCACGACGGCAAAAGGGGCGCCCCGCGAGGCGCCCCTTTCTCTTCTGTCCCTGTCGTCGCTTCGGCCTTTGGCCTTCTTATCAGGCGACGTCGAATTCCAGCGGCTTGACCTGCTGGAAGAGGCCGGTGTCGCGCAGCGCGGTGACCACGTCGTCACCGATCTCTTCGTCGAGATAGGCGATGGCGATGGCTTCGCCGCCAGCGGTCGAGCGGCCCAGCGTGAAGTTCGCGAGGTTGACCTTGTGGTCGCCCAGCATCGAGCCCAGCTTGCCGATGATGCCCGGCACGTCTTCGTTGGTGGTGTAGAGCATGTGCTCGCCCACCTCGGCCTCGATGTTGATGCCCTTGATCTGGATGAAGCGCGGCTTGCCATCCGAGAACACGGTACCTGCGATCGAACGCTCGCGCTTCTCGGTCACCACGGTCACCTTGATGTAGCCCTCGAAGGCGCCCGACTGTTCCTGATTGGTGGTCGAGATCTGGATGCCGCGCTCTTTCGCGATCACCGGAGCCGAGACCATGTTCACCTCGGGCGAGATGGTCTTCATGATGCCAGCGATCAGCGAGCAGTTCAGCGCCTCGAGGTTCATCTCGGCAACAGCCCCGTCATAGAGGATGTTGATCGCGGTGATCGCCTCATCGGTCATCTGGCCGATGAAGTTGCCGAGATGGCCAGCCAGCTTGATCCACGGCCCCATGACCTTGGCTTCCTCGGCGGTCACCGACGGCATGTTGAGCGCGTTCGACACGGCACCGGTCAGCAGGTAGTCGGCCATCTGCTCGGCAACCTGCAGCGCCACGTTCTCCTGCGCTTCGGTGGTCGAGGCGCCGAGGTGCGGGGTGCAGACCACATTGGGCAGACCGAAGAGCACGTTTTCCTTGGCGGGTTCCACGGCGAACACGTCGAAGGCGGCGCCAGCCACGTGACCGGACTTCAGCAGCTCGGCCAGCGCTTCCTCGTCGACGAGGCCACCACGGGCACAGTTGATGATCCGCACGCCCTTCTTGGTCTTCGCGAGGTTCTCACGGCCAAGGATGTTGCGGGTCTGGTCGGTCAGCGGCACGTGCAGCGTGATGAAGTCGGCGCGGGCCAGCAGCTCGTCCAGTTCGACCTTCTCTACGCCCATCTTGTCGGCCTTCTCTTGGCCGAGGAAGGGGTCATAGGCCACGACCTTCATCTTCAGACCGCGCGCACGGTCGCAGACGATCCCGCCGATGTTGCCAGCGCCGATCACGCCAAGGGTCTTGCCGGTCAGTTCGACGCCCATGAACTTCGACTTTTCCCACTTGCCGGCATGGGTCGACTCGGACGCCTCGGGCAGTTGGCGGGCTACGGCGAACATCATGGCGATGGCGTGCTCGGCGGTGGTGATCATGTTGCCGAAGGGGGTGTTCATCACGATGACACCCTTTTTCGACGCGGCTTCCTTGTCGATGTTGTCGGTGCCGATGCCAGCGCGACCGACGACCTTGAGGTTGGTCGCCTTCTCGAGGATCGACGGGGTCACCTTCGTGGCCGAGCGGATGGCGAGACCATCGTAGTTGCCGATCACTTCGGCCAGCGCGTCCTTGTCTTTGCCGAGCTCGGGGCGGAAGTCGACCTCGATGCCGCGATCGCGGAAGATCTGAACGGCGGCGTCGGAAAGCTTGTCGGAGATGAGAACCTTGGGAGCCATTTCAGCGGTCCTTTCGGGGAAATCTGGATGCAGGGAAAGACGGGACCGCCGCGCGCGGTCCCGCATTTTGCTCAAAAAGTGCGGATCAGGCCGTTTCTGCCTGTGCTTCGATCTCGGTCTCGAAGGCCCATTCGAGCCACAGCGTCAGCGCTTCGATGTCGGCGCTTTCGACCGTGGCACCGCACCAGATACGCAGGCCCGCCGGGGCATCGCGATAGGCGCCGATGTCATAGGCGACGTGGTAGGTCTCGAGCTTCTTGGCCACCGCCTTGGCGAAAGCCGCGCCGTCCTTGATCCGGTCGTCGGTGAACTTCAGGCAGACCGAGGTGTTCGAACGGGTCGCGTCATCCTCGGCGAGGTTGGCGAGCCAGTCGTGGCGGTCGCAGAAGTCCCACAGCACCTTGGCGTTGGTGGTGGCGCGTTCCTGCAGCTTTTTAAGGCCGCCGATCTTGCGCGCCCAGTCCAGAGCGACGAGGTAATCTTCGACCGCCAGCATCGACGGGGTGTTGATCGTCTCGCCGACGAAAATGCCCTCGATCAGCTTGCCGCCCTTGGTCATGCGGAAGATCTTCGGCATCGGCCATGCGGGAGTGTAGGTCTCGAGGCGCTCGACAGCGCGCGGGCTCAGCACGAGGATACCGTGGGCCGCTTCGCCGCCCATCACCTTCTGCCAGGAGAAGGTGGTGACATCGAGCTTGTCCCAGGGCAGGTCCTGCGCGAAAGCCGCCGAGGTCGCGTCGCAGATGGTCAGGCCATCGCGGCCTTCGGGGATCGCGTCGCCGTTCGGCACGCGCACGCCGGAGGTGGTGCCGTTCCAGGTGAAGACGACGTCATTGTTGAAGTCGACGGTGGCGAGATCGACGATCTGGCCATAATCGGCGGTCTTCACTTCGGCGTCGATTTTCAGCTGTTTGACCACATCGGTCACCCAGCCAGCGCCGAAGGATTCCCACGCCAGCATCTCTGCCTTGCGCGCGCCCAGCAGCGACCACATGGCCATTTCCATGGCGCCAGTGTCCGAGGCGGGCACGATGCCGATCTTATAGTCGGCGGGAATTCCGAGAATCTCGCGGGTGCCTTCGATGGCAGCCTTCAGCTTGTCCTTGCCGACCTTGGCACGGTGCGAACGACCGAGCGCGGCATCGGACAGCATGTCCAGCGAGAAATGGGGGATCTTGGCACAGGGGCCGGAAGAAAAGCGCGGGTTTGCCGGCCGCGCGGACGGTTGGGGTCTAGCCATGATGTCTCTAACCTTACAGATAGTCGCCCTTCGTTGGGGAAGGGTGTCCCACCGCCGCATTTATGCGAGGGCGCGGATTCGGGCAAGACGGGAAATACATCCATTACGTCGCTTTTTGGTGATTGCTTGCGCGGGCTGGAGCGGATCGGAAACTTTTGGATCCGGATGGGCCTCCTCCGGGAGTTTTCAGGGGGTTTTTCTGGGGGCTCTGCCCCCGGCCGCGTCGCGGCCTCCCCCGGGATATTTCTGCCAAGAGGAAGATGGGACAGCGCCCTTTCCCCGGCCCCTGCCCTCGGCTAGGTCTTTGCCGGACCCGACGCGCCTAACACGAAGAGGACAGAGCGATGCAGTGGAGCGACCTTCTTTGTGCCGAACGGCTGAGCGATCCGAAATATGCCGAAGGGCGCAACCGGTCGATCTTTGTGCAGGACCATGACCGCATCGTGTTTTCCGCACCGTTCCGGCGGCTGGCCAACAAGACGCAAGTGCATCCGCTCTATGAAAACGACCACATCCACCACCGGCTGATCCACTCGGTCGAAGTGGGCAGCGTCGGGCGCTCGCTGGCCATGCACATCGGGCACTGGCTGATCGAACAGGGCGAGATCGGCCCGCATGAGGACCACAGCCTCGCCAATGTGGTGCAGGCCGCCTGCGCCGCGCATGACATCGGCAACCCGCCCTTCGGCCATTCCGGCGAGGCCTCGATCGGGGATTGGTTCGCCGAACGCTTCGACACGGGCGGCGGGCTCTGCGGCGCGCTCGACAGCGGGCTGCGGGACGAGTTTGCCGCCTTCGAGGGCAACGCGCAGGGCTTTCGGATCATCACCCGGCTGGAGATGTACCGCAGCGCCGGTGGCATGCGGCTGTCGAAAGCGGTGCTCGGGGCCTTCATGAAGTATCCCGCCACGGCGGCGACCCGCGCCGCGCTGCCGGCAGAGACCCGCAAGACCTATGTCGGGCTGAAGAAATTTGGTGTCTTCGCGGCCGAAGAGGCGCTCTTTGCCGAGGTGGCGCAGGGCTGCGGCCTGCCCGAGGAAGAGATCGCGGGCGGCCGCTGGTGGCGCCGTCACCCGCTGGTCTTCGTCGTCGAGGCCGCCGATGACATCTGCTACAATATCGTCGATCTCGAGGACGCCTATACCTCTGGCGATCTGCCCTATGACGTGGTGCGCGACCTGCTCGAGGACTTGGCGGGACGGCCCAACCGCGACACCGCCGGGCTGACCCGCACCGAACATATCGCGCTGCTGCGCTCGCTGGCCATCGGGCGGGCCATCGACGCCTGTGTCGCGGCCTTCTGCGGCAACTACCCGGCGATCATGGCGGGCAGCTTTTCCGACTCGCTGATTGGTGCCTCGACCTGCGCGGGCAGTTTCGCGCGTATCGAGGATATGGCGCATGAGCGCATCTTCACCTCGCGGCGCAAGACCGAGCTGGAGATCTCGGGCCGGCAGGTGATCCGCAACGTGCTGGACGGGGTGCTGCCGGTCTATGAGACGCTGGCGGCGGCGGGATGGGAGGCCGAGGCGCTGAAGGGCCATCCGGCGCAGATCGCCCGCGCCCTCTCGCTCGACCTGCGCGACATCGACGGGCCGGAGCCTGCGCTGCACGCGCTGGCCGATTTCGTCTCGGGGATGACCGACCGCTATGCGCTGTCGGTGTCGCGGATGCTCTCGGGCACCTGAGCGAGCGCCGCCCTCGGCGGAACGCCTCTTACCCGCGATATTTGTCGCAGCGCAAAGCTCATAACCCCGTGAGGTGCACGGGGGATCTTGATTTGTGACCACATCAGGCGCAGCTTTGGGATATGAACAGCCTGACACCTTTTCCGGGACGCGGCAGCGATGTTGTTGCCTTCCACCGGACCGAGCTGAACGTCATCCTCTCTCTCTACGGCCGCATGGTGGCGGCCGGTGAATGGCGTGACTATGGCATCTCTTCGCTGCGCGAGGTGGCGGTGTTTTCCGTCTTCCGCCGCACCGCCGAAAACCCGCTCTACTGCATCGAGAAACGCCCCAAGCTGCGCAATCGGCAAGGGGAATACGCGGTGATCTCGATGGAGGGGCAGGTGCTCAAACGCGGGCATGATCTGAAGACCGTGCTGCGGGTGCTCGAGCGCAAGCTGATCCGCGCAGTCGATGACTGACCGCGCGGCGCTTCCCGGCGTCAGGCGCTCTGGCCGACCATGGCGCAGAGCAGTTCGAACATGATCGTCACGCCGAGGAAGGCGGTGCCGCCGGTGCTGTCGAAGGGCGGCGAGACCTCCACGAGATCGGCGCCCGCGATGTTCAGTCCCATCAGCTCGCGCACCACCTGCAGCGCCTGATAGGAGTTCGGACCGCCGATCTCGGGCGTGCCGGTGCCGGGGGCGAAGGCGGGATCGACGAAGTCGATGTCGTAGCTGACATAGGTCGGCTCCGTGCCCACAATCTCGCGCGCCTCGGCCATGACGTCTTCGACGCCGCGGGCGTGGAACTCCTCGATCGGGATGATGCGGATGCCCACCGCCTTGGCGAAATCGCGGTCTTCATGGTCGTACATCGGGCCGCGGATGCCGATCTGCACCACGCGCTTCGGGTCGAGCAGACCCTCCTCGACTGCACGGCGGAAGGGTGTGCCGTGGGTGAATTTGAACCCGCCGAAATAGCTGTCCCAAAGGTCCGTATGGCTGTCGAAATGCACCATACCGAGCGGCTTTGCCTTACCGAGCGCGCGCAGCACCGGCAGCGAGCAGAGGTGGTCTCCGCCGCCCGTGAGAGGCCGGATGCCCGCCGCGACGATCTTGTCGTAAAAGGCGGTGATGCGCGCCATGCTGTCCTGAATGTCAGCGGGGTTCGGGCCGACGTCGCCAAGATCGGCGCAGGCGGCGGCCTCGAAGGGGCGCACGCCGGTGTGGCCATGTTCGGCGCGGATCATCGTCGAGGCGTCGCGCAGCTGGCGCGGGCCGTGGCGCGGGCCGGGCCGGTTGGTGGTGCCGCTGTCCCACGGCACGCCGACGAGGCCGATCTCGACCTCTGAAAAGCGCGCGTGATCCGGCTGCACCAGCGGCAGGCGCATGAAGGTGGGAATCCCGGCAAAACGCGGCAGGTCCATGCCAGAGACGGGATGGAAGAAAGGATCACTGGTCATGAGAGGACTCCGGTCAGGCGGGCGTGGCGGGTGACGGGTCCATCGCCCTGAGCTTCGATGCGGGCCACCGCCTCGGCCAAGGGCTCGAAGGCGACAGCCATGTGATAGGCGTTGGCGTGCAGAAGCGTGTCGGGGTCGGCGACCCAAGCCACATGGCCCTTCCAGAACAGCAGATCGCCGCGCTTGGGCGGGGTGCCGGGGGCGAGCGTCTCGCCCAGCCCCTTTTCCTGCATGTCGCTGTCGCCGGGGCAGGCCATGTCGCAGGCGCGCAGCCCGGCCTGCACCAGCCCCGAACAATCGATCCCCATCGCCGAATTGCCGCCCCAGAGGTAGGGTGTGCCGAGAAGGCGCTCGGAGACCGCAACCGGGTCGGGCTCGGGCCGCGCCAGCGGCAGCAGGTGGCCTGCGGGGACAAAGCCCGCTTCGGTTTTCAGGAAACGCCCCTCCTCGCCGCTGACCTGAAGCTGCGCGCCGAGGCTGAGGAACGCCTGATCCGGGGTCTTCATATTGGGCTCGAGATAGGCATGGGTGGCGCGCGTGGCGACACGGTGGGTCGGCGTGGTCACCGGCCCCAGCGCCTCTTCCGAGACGAACCCGACATAGCCATCGGCCTGCGCCTGCCCGAAGGCCCAGCCCTCGTAGCGCTCATAGACGATCAGCGCGGCGCCATAGACAAGCTGTCGATCGCGCGCGCCGCCGGGGGTGCGCAGAAGGTCGGTCACCGGGGCGCTCACCGAGGCAGGCGCGCCTTCGGTGAAATGCTGCGCCTCGACCTCGCCCTGCAGATGGGCGGCGGCGACACGGCCATTCGAGGGGGTCAGCCGGGGATCCATCGCGCCGTCCATCACAGGCCCAGCACCTGCGGCAGCGCCGCGAGGATCGCCCGCGGTCCCTGCAGCGCGCCCCCCTTGGGCCGCGCCGGGGCCGCGCCGGGGTTCCAGCCGTAGATGTCGAAATGCGCATACGGCGTCTCGGTCACGAAGCGGCGCAGGAAGAGCGCTGCGGTGATCGAGCCCGCCATGCCGCCCGCGGGCGCGTTGTCGAGATCGGCAATGCCCGGCTCGATCTTGTCCTCATAGGGCTCCCAGAAGGGCATGCGCCAGACCGGGTCCGCCGCCGGTCCGCTGGCCGCGGTCAGCGCCCCGGCAAAGCCTTCGTCATCGGTATAGAACGGCGCGAGGTCCGGCCCCACCGCCACCCGCGCCGCGCCGGTCAGCGTCGCCATCGACAGGATGAAATCGGGCTTTTCCTCATCCGCCAGCGCCAGCGCGTCGGCCAGCACCAACCGCCCCTCTGCATCGGTGTTGTTGATCTCAACGGTCAGCCCCTTGCGCGAGGTGAGAATGTCCTGCGGTCGGAAGGCATTGCCGCTGACCGAGTTCTCGACCGCCGGAATCAGCACGCGCAGCTGCACCTTCAGCCCCAGCGCCATGATCATCCGCGCCAGACCCAGCACATTGGCCGCGCCACCCATGTCTTTCTTCATCAGCCCCATGGAGCTGCCCGGCTTGAGGTTGAGCCCGCCGGTGTCGAAACAGACGCCCTTGCCGACCAGCGTGAGCCGCGGCCCCTCGCTGCCCCAGTGCATATCAATCAGACGTGGCGCACGGGGGCTGGCACGGCCCACCGCGTGGATCATCGGGAAGTTCTTTTCCAGCAGCGCGTCGCCGGTGGTCACCTCGATGGCGGCATCAAAGTCGCCCGCCAGAGCGCGGGCGGCGGCTTCAAGCTCCTCGGGGCCCATGTCCGAGGCGGGGGTATTGATCAGATCGCGGGTCAGCGCCTCGGAGGCGGCGAGCACCTCGATCTTGGCTGCATCCACGCCCTTGGGCGCGATCAGCCCCGGCATCACCGGCGCCTCGCCAGCATAGCGGGTGAAACGGTAGCCCGCGAGCAGCCAGCCAAGCGCTTCTTCCTCGGCGGCCTCTGCGGGCAGCCCCGAGGCGATGCGGTAGGTTCCGCGGGCCAGCCGCCCGAGACCGGCGGCAAGCGCGAAGCGGCTGCGGCGACGGCGGGCGGCAGAGCCATAGCCGATCAGCGCCGCAGCGGGCGCGCCGCCCTCACCGGGAATCATCACGGCGTTTCCGATTTCACCGGCAAAGCCGCTGGCCGTCACCCAAGTGCGGACAGCGTCCGGCTGCCCCTCAAGCCAGCCCTCAAGCGCCTCGGTTTCTATCACGTGGAGCGGCAGGGCATCGGCGTCGGCGGGAGCGAAAGTCAGGGTCATAGGAGCCTCTTGGTCGGTTTGGCCAGAGCCTAGCCGAGCCAGCGGCGCCCGCAAGGGGGCCAAGCGGAGCCGTGAAGAGCTCCTTATGCTTTGTCAGTGATCCGGACCCTTCGTCAGTCACCCGGCATATTTTCTGAGCCACCAAACGCCCACTTGAGCAGCCTCCTGAGTGTGAGCGCCAAAGCGCCCGTCCATCTCACCCGCGACGGATCAGATCGACTGATCCTCCATGTCCCATATGGCATAGAGCGAGCGTTCCCCCATCCGCCCCAGCCGCGCCAGCGTGGCCGCCAGTGCCACCCGGTCACCATCGTCGAGACATTGCACCACGTCGCAGGAAATGCGGGCGGTGGCCTGCATCCCGATGAATCGAGCGATCTCGCCCAACTCGCAGGTCTGGCTACGCATCTCGGGCCAGCGACACTGCTGATGCAGCCGGTCGAGGTACCCCAGCCTGTAAGCCAGTTCCTCCACCGCGCGGCACAAGGCGTTCTCCGCCTCCTGAGGCCCAAGGTGAGTGAAGAGCGCTTCGAGTCGTTCGGGATCAAGCCCAGCCCGCTCGATGGGCGCGAGTACAGAGACATGGTTCACCGCCTCATCCTCTTCTCCGCGCCCCCACGGGCCATGGTTCTAGCCCGTCCAAGTTCCCAAAAGGTTAGGCCGCGGTGTTTCTTCTCTCGAATTCCGCGATAATCCCGCGTATTCCAGCGAAGGCTTCAAGTTGCTTGGAGGATCGAGATGCACAACGCCAAACCGCTACCCGCCTACCTGGTCCAGAGATTCCAGGGCTGGAAGGCGACCAGCTACGCCGAGAATTCCGCCTGGTACCGACGCCTCGCTTCCGAGGGTCAGCACCCCCGCGCGATGGTGATCTCCTGCTGTGACAGCCGCGTGCATGTCACCTCGATCTTCGGCGCGGACACCGGCGAGTTCTTCATTCACCGCAACATCGCCAACCTCGTGCCCGCCTATCAGCCAGACGGGCTGCAGCACGGCACCTCGGCGGCGGTGGAATATGCGGTCACCGCGCTGAAAGTGGCGCATGTGATCGTGATGGGCCACTCCAGCTGCGGCGGCGTTCAGGGCTGTCTCGACATGTGCTCGGGCAAGGCGCCTCAGCTCGAAGAAAAGTCGAGCTTCGTCGGTCGCTGGATGGACATCCTGCGCCCCGGCTACGACCGCGTGGTCAAGCGCAAGCCCGAGAACATGGCCCGCGCGCTGGAAAAGGAATCGGTGCTCGTCTCGCTCGAGAACCTGATGACCTTCCCCTTCGTGCGTCAGGCCGTCGAAGCGCAAGACCTGTCGATCCACGGCCTCTGGCACGACATCGGCAGCGGCTCGATCGAATGCTACGACCCGAAGGCCGGCGGCTACGTTCAGGTCTGAGGGCGCTGCCCTCAGCGCCTCCCGGTCAGCCCCCGGTCTGACCCACAGTCAGCCCTGCAGCTGCGCGCTCCGCCCATCGCGGCTGAGGCGCAGCGCAGGGCGGCCAAGCCGCAGCGCCAGCGCGCGCAGCGGCGCCCCAAGGCTTCGGCCCGTACAGACCTCTGCGCCACTGTCGAGGCGGCTGAGGATCATACGACCAGACCGGAACCCCAGCCCGAATCCCTTGCTTCGCAGCCGCGACACCAGATCAGGCCAGCTGCAGGCACCCTCGATCTGCGGCAGCACCACCATGCGCAGCAGCGCGGCGGTCTCGCAGTCGGGATCCTGAGGCAGGTTTTCTTGCAGGCTTTCCGGCAGCGCACCTTCAGCAAGCGCGATCTCTTCGCGCCCTCCGGGCGTCAGGAAAACGGTTGTGCTTGAAACGGTGGCGTCAAGAAATGGTCCGGAAAATGCTCCGGTGCGATCATCACTATCCATTGCTCAAATCTCTTCGATACTGAAAAGACTCTCACCATAGCATGAATTTGCAGAGTCGCGGCGTGCAATCCATGGCGCCGGAGGTCACGTATTCCGGACAGTATCGGTCTCGACGCGCGTAACGGACGCCCAAAGGACCAGCGGGGCGCGCGATCACCCGACCGCACGCCCCGCTCTCTTACTGGCACCACACAAGGTCCGGCCTTCACCGGAGACCCCCGCGTCTTTGCCGGCACTCAAAACAACACCGCCAGCACAACTCAACGCGACACGAGGGTCGATGGGGGCTCGAAACTCCCCGCCCCCGGGGGATAACTGGCCTCTGGAAAACGCGATCACGGATCGCCGAGGCGGCACTGGTGACGAAAACCTTTGTTCGGGCCCGCTCAGGACGGCAGGCGGAAGTTGTTCAGCAGCCGCGTCATCAGCTTGGGCATCGGTCGGTCCCGCCGGCTCAGCAGAGACAGGTCGCGGGCGGCAACGGCTACGATGCGGCGGCCCCGGGCGATGTCTGCGAGATCAATGGTCATGTCGGCACTCCTTTGGTTGGTTGCGCCTTCTGGCGGGTGCGGCGGGTGACCGTCGCTGTTGATGTCTCTTTTCTACCAAGCCGCGAGTTTCCCGCCCATCCTGACGGCGGAGTAGGTGCCGTTCCCAGTGGGCGAGGCGCACCTATCCCAAAGGATGGGGTGCGATCCGAATTTCTGACAAAACTTTAAAAAACATAGTAAAAACCCGCCCCTAGAGGGGGCGGGCTTTAAGAAGTCATTAAGGATTTTTCGGCGTTCAGCCCTTCTTGAGCACTTTCTGCCCAAGCACCTCTGCAATCTGCACGGCATTGAGAGCCGCGCCCTTGCGCAGGTTGTCCGACACGCACCACAGGTTCAGACCGTTTTCGATGGTCGGGTCCTGACGGATACGGCTGATGAAGGTCGCGAAATCGCCGACACATTCCTTCGGGGTGATGTAGCCGCCGTCTTCACGCTTATCGACGACCATGATGCCCGGCGCTTCGCGCAGGATGTCACGGGCTTCGTCTTCGTCGAGGAAATCCTCGAACTCGATGTTGATCGCTTCCGAGTGGCCCACGAAGACCGGCACGCGCACGCAGGTCGCGGTCAGCTTGATCGACGGATCGATGATCTTCTTGGTCTCGGCGACCATCTTCCACTCTTCCTTAGTCGAGCCGTCTTCCATGAAGACGTCGATATGCGGAATGACGTTGAAGGCGATTTCCTTGGGGTACTTCTTGGGCGGCACCTCGGAGACCGGGTTGTAGACCGATTTGGTCTGCTCCCAGAGCTCGTCCATACCTTCTTTGCCCGAGCCCGAAACCGACTGATAGGTCGACACGACGACGCGCTTGATCTTGGCGCGGTCGTGCAGCGGCTTCAGCGCCACGACCATCTGCGCGGTCGAGCAGTTCGGGTTGGCGATGATGTTCTTCTTGGAATAGCCGTGCACCGCGTCGGCGTTCACTTCCGGAACGATCAGCGGAACGTCCGGGTCGTAGCGGTAGAGCGAGCTGTTGTCGATCACCACGCAGCCCGCAGCGGCGGCCTTCGGCGCGAATTCCTTCGTCGGACCCGAGCCCACGGCAAACAGCGCCATGTCCCAGCCGGTGAAATCGAAAGTGGCGAGATCCTGGGTCTTGAGTGTCTTGTCGCCAAAGCTCACCTCGGTGCCGAGGGATTTTCGCGACGCGAGTACGGCGATTTCGTCGACCGGGAATTCGCGTTCGGCGAGGATGTTCAGCATTTCGCGGCCCACGTTCCCCGTGGCGCCGACAACAACGACCTTGTAGCCCATGGTTCTGGCTCTCCTTCCTGTGTGCTGCGCGCGGGCGGATCCCGCGCTGCAAGCTGGCGCGCGTCTTACCGCATGCCACATATATGCGGAAGGGCTGTTTTCCAGTGGAAGAGGCGCCGAAACCGGCGTGCGCTGCGAAAAAACCACGCATTCTCCTTCCTTCGCCCCGAATGTAATGAATTCGAAGGGTTTCTCTTCACGGGTGATGATTTTCGTGGCATTGGGCGGGTGTTCGCCGGGGATTTCCGCTGTTCGTCAGGGCATTCTCCTTCGCGCACTTGTCCAATGTTTAGGCAAGTGAGTAGAACATAAACGTATTTGAAGACCATTTGGGCAGATCAAGCCATGCGGCGAGCGGAAAAGAGGCAGCAGATTTCAGGGCGCCCGACAGGAATCGCCAGATTTCTCCCAAGGCTGAGGCTCCGAAGGTCGCGCGCGCGCTTCTACAAGTCTGTGATTAGCATGCCCCGCCCGCAGAAGCAGCTGATCTTTCTTGTCCTCGACATGCTTATGGTCGGCATCGCCATGGCCGCTGCGCTCCTGCTCAATGCGACGGTCCGCAGCGATCTTCCCGGCGCGGCGCAGCTTGTTCCGCTGATCGCCCTGATGATGGTCGCCGGCGGTGTGATCTCCTGGCGCTTGCAACTTCCGCGGATCAAGCTCAACGCCTTCGAGACCCGCGGCATCACACGTACCGCGCTTTTCTCGGTTCTGACGGGCATCTCGGCCGTGGTCCTCGATGCCACATTCGGCACCCCCATCTCGGCGGCGGTCTATCTCAACCTCGTGCTGTTGCTGATGGTGCTCAGCGCCACGTGGCGGATCGCCCTGCGGCATGTGACCATCGGGCTCTACCGTCGCAGCAACCGGCGCATGCGGGTGCTGATCTACGGCGCGGGCCAGACCGGCCAGCAGCTGGTCGCCGCGCTGCGCCATGATGATGCCATCGAACCGGTCTGCTTCGTCGACGACAACCCCACGCTGCAATCGCTGGTGGTCTCTGGCCTGCGCGTCCACGCGCCTTCGTCCATCAAACACCTGATCGAGACCAAGGTGATCGACCGCGTCGTGCTGGCGATGCCCTCGATCCGCCAGCCGGAGCTTGCCCGCATCGCTCACCGCCTGCGCAGCATCGGCTGCGAGGTGCACGCGCTGCCGTCCTTTGCCGAACTGGTCGGCGAGGGCGAACTGCGCAAGCGCGTCTCGCCCGTCTCGCTCGACGATCTCCTTGGTCGCGGCCGTCTCGAAAGCGAGCTTCCGGGCGTCAGCCACGCCTATTCCGGGCGCCGCATCCTGATCACCGGCGCCGGTGGCTCGATCGGCTCGGAGCTTTGCCGCCAGTTGCTGGGCTGCAAGCCTGAGTGCATCGTTGCCCTCGATCACTCCGAACTGGCGCTCTACAACATCGACAAGGAACTGCGCGATCTCTCCGAGGGGCTCAACATCACCCCCGTGCTCGGCTCGGTGATGGATGACACGCTGATCGCCGAAGTGCTGCGCGACTACCGGATCGACGTGGTGCTGCACGCCGCCGCCTACAAGCATCTGCCGCTGGTCGAGAGCAATGTTATCGCCGGCATGCGCAACAACGTGCTGGGCACCAAGATCGTCGCCGAGGCCGCGCGTGAGGCCGGTGTCGAACGCTTCATCCTCGTCTCTTCCGACAAGGCCGTGCGCCCGACCAACGTTATGGGCGCGTCGAAACGCCTAGCCGAGCTTATCGTGCAGGATCTCGCCACCCGGTCCAGCGAGACCCGTTTCTCGATGGTCCGCTTCGGCAATGTGTTGGGCTCGTCGGGCTCGGTCATCCCTCTCTTCGAAGAGCAGATCGCCCGTGGCGGGCCGGTCACCCTCACCGACCGCCGGGTGACGCGCTACTTCATGACCATCTCCGAAGCCGCCCGCCTCGTGCTGCTGGCCGGGTCCTTCTCGCGCGGCGGCGATGTCTTCGTGCTCGACATGGGCAAGCCGGTGCCGATCCACAAGCTGGCGCGCCAGATGATCGAAGGCGCGGGCTATTCGGTGAAGGATGATAAGAACCCCGACGGCGACATCGAGATCGAGGTCACCGGCCTGCGCAAGGGCGAGAAGCTGCACGAAGAGCTGCTGATCTCCACCGATATGCTGACCACCCCGCACCACAAGATCCTGCGCGCGCAAGAGAGCTACCTGTCCGAGTTCGAGATCGCCACCGCGATGAAGGACCTGCGGCAGGCCGTGGCAGAGCGCGACGAAATTCTTGCCCGCGAGATCATCGCCCGCTGGGTCGAGCATGGAGAAAAGCCCGCGGTGAAAGCCGATGAGGCAAAATCGCTCTGACGCCGCAGGCGACCCGAACAGCCATTTCACCAAAGCAAAAGAGGGGCCGCGCAAACGCCGCCCCTCTTTCCTTTTCTACCGCCTCCCGCTCGCAGGCGCGGTATCAGCGCCCCGGAATATCCTCGCGCGGCGGTGCCGGATCCCATTCCTCGATCAAATGCGCAGCCTCATCGGCGCTCTCCACGAAGCGGAAGAGGTCGAGGTCCTCGGGGCTGATCGTGCCCGCCTCCTTCAGCGCCTCCCAATTGATGATGCCGTCCCAGAACTCCCGCCCGAACAGCAGGATCGGAACCCGCTGCATGCGCCCGGTCTGGATCAGCGTCAGCGTCTCGAACATCTCATCCAGCGTGCCGAAGCCGCCCGGAAAGACGCAGATCGCACGCGCGCGCATCAGGAAGTGCATCTTGCGGATCGCGAAATAGTGGAAGTTGAAGCACAGGTTCGGCGTCACATATTCGTTCGGCGCCTGCTCGTGCGGCAGCACGATGTTAAGCCCGATCGACACGCCGCCCGCTTCCTCGGCGCCGCGGTTGCCCGCTTCCATCACACCCGGACCACCGCCGGTGGTGACCACGAACTCGCGGTTGCCGCTGGCGACGGATTTGCGCGTCATCGCCTGCGCAAACAGCCGCGCTTCTTCATAGAATCGCGACAGGTCGGCCAGCGTCTTGGTGCGCGCCTTATCCTTGTCGGCAGGGGCCGGGATGCGCGCGCCGCCGAACAGCACGACGGTGCTGTCGATCTGGCGCTCGTCCAGTTCCAGCTGCGGCTTCAGAAGCTCCAGCTGCAGCCGCACCGGGCGCAGCTCTTCCCGGCACAGGAAAGCCTCGTCGGCGAAGGCGAGGCGATAGGACGGGGCGCGGGTCTGCGGCGTGTCCGGGATCGCCTCGGCGGTTTTCCGGTCGTGGCCCGCATCGCGAAAGATGGAATGGCGTTCGTCGTTCATTGTCGGCCGTCCTTGTTCTGCTCAGACTCCGAATATAGCGTGCCCGGCGGCAAGGGCAGCAAAGGAATTGAAAATGGACTGGAAAGCCGAGATCGCCACCGCCGCAGAGCGCATTGATGCCCATGTGCAGCGCACACCGCTGATGCAAAGCGCCGTGCTGTGGGACCATCCGGTCGAGCTGAAGCTCGAACACATGCAGCATACCGGCAGTTTCAAGGCGCGCGGCGCCTTCAACACGCTGCTCTCGGGTGATGTGCCCGCCGCTGGCGTGGTCGCCGCCTCGGGCGGGAATCACGGGGCCGCCGTGGCCTATGCGGCAACGCGGCTCGGCCACCGCGCGCAGATCTTCGTCCCCGAGATCGCCGGTCCCGCCAAGATCGCCCTCATTGAGCGCACCGGCGCGGCGCTGACCGTGGTGCCCGGCGAATACGCCAACGCCCTCGAGCAGGCCCGCGCCTATGAGGCAGAGACCGGCGCCATGCAGATTCACGCCTATGACGCCCCCGCCACCGTCGCCGGTCAGGGCACGATGATGCGCGAATGGGAGCAGCAGGGGCTCGAGGCCGACACCGTGCTGATCGCGGTGGGCGGCGGCGGGCTGATCGCCGGGGCGCTGGCGTGGCTGCAAGGCGCGCGCCGCATCATCGCCGTCGAGCCGGACAGCGCCCGCACGCTTGCCGCCGCGCTCGACGCGGGCGCGCCGGTGGATGTCGAGGCTTCGGGCGTGGCCGCCAACGCGCTTGGCGCGCGCCGCATCGGCGATATCTGCCTTGGGCTGGCGCAGCAGCATCTCGCCCGCAGCCTCACCGTCAGCGACGACGCGATCACCGAGGCGCAGCACTGCCTGTGGCAAAGCCATCGCCTGCTGGTCGAGCCCGCTGGCGCAACCGCCCTCGCCGCCCTGCGCTCGGGCGCCTATCGCCCCGATCCGGGCGAGCGTGTGGCGGTCCTGCTCTGCGGCGGCAACATCGCCCCCGACCCCTTCGGCTGATCCGCCACGGCCAAGCCCCACCTTCCTCTTGGCAAAAATATCCCGGGGGAGTCCGCCACAGGCGGACGGGGGCAGCGCCCCCTCCCCTTCACACAAACCCAAAAGGGGCGCCGCAAAGCGCGGCGCCCCCAAACCCTGCCCAAGCAGAGATCAGATGTTCTGCGCCGACATCTCGCGCGCGATGTGATCCGCCTGCCGGATCGCCAGCGCCACGATGGTCAACGTCGGGTTCTCCGACGCCCCTGTGGTGAACTGCGAGCCATCCGAGATGAAGAGGTTCGGCACGTCGTGGCTCTGCCCGTGCTTGTTGACCACCCCGTCGCGCGGGTTCTCCGACATGCGGTTGGTGCCGAGGTTATGCGTTGACGGATAGGGCGGCGTCGGCAGGGTGCGGGTCGCGCCGACCGCTTCGTAGATCGCCTTGGCGCGCCCATAGGCGTGGTTGCGCATGGCGATGTCGTTGGGGTGATCGCTGAAGTTCACATTGGCCACCGGCAGGCCGAACTGGTCCTTCAGGTCATGGTTCAGCGTCACCCGGTTGGTCTCCTGCGGCATGTCCTCGCCGACGATCCACAGCCCGGCCATGTTCTCGTAGGCATCCAGCGCCGTGGTGAACTCGCGCCCCCATGCGCCGGGGTCGAGGAAGGCCGCCATAAACGGCAGACCCAGCGACAGCGTCTCCATCTCGTAGCCGCCGACGAAGCCGCGCGACGGATCGTGTTTCGCCTCGTCCTGTACGATCCCCGCCATGGTGGTGCCGCGCCACATGCGCACCGGCTTGTCGAAGATCGCATAGACCGAGCCGGTGGTGTGCCGCATGTAGTTGCGCCCCACCTGCCCCGAGCTGTTGCCCAGCCCATCCGGGAACATCGACGAGGCCGAGTTCAGCAGCAGCCGCGGGCTCTCGAAGGAATTGCCCGCCACGCAGACGATCCGCGCCTTCTGCATCTGCAGGGTGCCATCCTTGTCGTAATACTCGACGCCGGTGGCCTTGCCGCTGTCGTCATGCAGGATGCGCGCCACATGGGCATGGTCGCGCACCTCGAGGTTGCCGGTCGCCTCACCGCGCGGAATGTCGGTATAGGCCGCCGACCATTTGGCTCCCCATTTGCAGCCCTGAAAACAAAAGCCGGTCTGCTGGCAGGCCATGCGGTCGTCGAAATCGGCGGAGTTGATTGCCATCCGCCCGGTGTGCACTTCCTCATAGCCCAGAGCCTTCGCCCCGGCCTCGAGCACCTTGTAGTTGTTGTTGCCGGGCAGCCCCTCGCGCCCGCCGGTGCGGGTGACGCCCAGCTTGTCCTCGGCCTTGGCGTACCACGGCTCCATCTCGGCGGCGTCGATCGGCCAGTCGAGCAGGTTCGCGCCCTGCACATCGCCATAGGTGGTCTTGGCCTTCCACTCATGCTCTTGGAACCGCAGCGACGCGCCCGCCCAGTGGATCGAGGTGCCGCCGACCGCCTTCACGATCCACGCAGGCAGCCCCGAAAAATCCTTCGCCACCCGCCAGTCGCCGCTGGTCGAGCGCGCATCGGTCCATGCCAGTTGGCCGAAGCTCTCCCATTCGTCGTTGATGTAGTCCTCGGGCAGGTAGCGCCCGCCCGCTTCCAGCGCCACGACGCTCACGCCCTTCTGCGCAAGCTCGTTCGCCAGCACACCGCCGCCAGCGCCGGTGCCGATGATCACGACGACGCTGTCGTCATTCATGTCGAAAGGTGCAGCCATGTCTCGATCCTCCCCTCAGAGCCACGCAATGTCGTCAAAGCCGCGGTTGATGTAACCGCCCTGCGAGTAGCTCTCGCCCTCGTAGCCAAAGATCGGCCAGACGGCTTTTTGGTTGTAGAGCCCGGTGACCAGCCCGCCGCGCACCTGCTGGAAGAAGGCGCTCTGCTCCATGCCGCGCAGGATGTCGACGCGGTCGCGCTCCCAGCCGGTGTCGAGATAGCTGTCAAAGCCTTTGCCCTGCGCCGCGGCATCCAGCGCGGCGACGCCAGCGGTGATGCCTTCGGCGGCCTCGGGGCTGTCATAGCCCTTCACCGCGATCACGTAGTTCTCGTCGGGGATCTTGTCGTGCGGGTATATGTCCCGCGCCATCTGCACCAGCGTCGCAAAGACGCGGGCATCAAGGCTGGTGGTCTCGGCCGCCCATGCCGCGTCGGGCGCGGCGACAAAGCCCGCCCCCACGACAAAGGATGCCCCCGCCGCGCTGGCGCGCGACAGCAGCTGGCGCCGGGTAAGACCCCGATTGGGGCTCCGGTGGCTTGCAGTGATCGTCATGTGGTCTCCTCCCATCAATATCCCGGCGGCGGGGCTCCTCTTCCCCTTCCGCCGGACCTGTCATTGCTTCATGTGAAACGTCCGCTCCGCTCCAGAACCTCGATCTGGTAGCCGTCGGGGTCCGCCACAAAGAAGAAGCGGGCCACGATCTCGCCTGCGGGTGCGAACTCGACGAGCTTGCGCGGGGCCAACCCCTCGGCTTCGAAGCGCGCATGTTCCGCGTCGAGATCGTCGACCGAGACGGCGAAATGGCCGTAGCCGTCGCCAAGGTCATAGGGCTCGGCCCGGTCCTTGTTGACGGTCAGCTCAAGCTCGAAGCCGCTCTCGGAATTGCTCAGGTAGATCAGCGTGAAGTCGGGAAAGTCGAGCCGGTCGGCGACTTTCAGGCCAAAGGCCTTGTCGTAGAACTCCAGCGAGCGCGCCTCATTGAGCACGCGGATCATGCTGTGGATGGCTTTGGCCAAGGGATACTCCTCGTCTTGTCTTTCGGATCCGTATTGAACCCAAGTCTAGACGAGAGGCGCAGGGGGGCGGGTAGTAACGACGTACTACCCGGCGCACCGGCAGATCAGGCGCTCATTCGGCGGCCAGCAGGGGCGCGGAGTGCGCCGCCTTGCTTTCAAGGAACACGAGGCAGGCACAGCGCAGCAGCGAGGTGAAATTGGATGGCTCGCCGCGCTGCTCCAGAACCTCGGAATGCAGCTTCGACACGAAGGCGGGCGTGGTCACCCCCTCGCCCTCGGCGATCTCGTCGAGAATGGCCCAGAACGAGTTTTCCAGCCTGATGCTGGTGCTCTGGCCGTTCAGCCGCAGACGGCGCGTGGTGGTCGCGTAGCGCTCCGGCTCCTGACCGGCAAAGACCTGACACATGGCGATATCCTTCCCTGTTCGGGCGGCCTTCGCGCAGCGCGCCGGCCGCTCAAGTCTTATGGTGCCGGACACGATAGCCCAAAGCGGCGCGCGGATATAGCACCCAATGGTCGGCATTGCGGCGCGGCCCGTGCGGCACCCCAAAGGCAATCCGGGGCGGCATCCGGGCCGCGGCCAAAGCGTCCATTGTCGCCGGGGCAAGCGCCCGTTATAGGGCTGTAAACCCGAGTGACAGGAGATGCACATGTCCAACGCCCAGCTCGAAGCTGCCATCGAAGCCGCCTGGGAGGCGCGCGACACCATCACGTCCGCCACCACTGGCGAGACCCGCGACGCCATCGAAGACACGCTCAACGCGCTCGATTCGGGCGAGCTGCGCGTCGCCGAGAAGGTCGACGGCGAATGGGTCGTGAACCAATGGGCCAAAAAGGCCGTGCTTCTGGGCTTCCGCATCAAGGACATGGAGCAGCATGACGGCGGCCCGCAGGCCGGCGGCTGGTGGGACAAGGTCGACAGCAAGTTCAAAGGCTGGGGTGACAACCAGTGGAAAGCCGCAGGCTTCCGCGCCGTGCCCAACTGCGTCGTCCGCAAGTCCGCCTACATCGCGCCCGGCGTGGTGCTGATGCCCTCCTTCGTCAACATCGGCGCCTATGTGGACAGCGGCACCATGGTCGACACATGGGCCACCGTCGGCTCCTGCGCGCAGATCGGCAAGAACGTGCACCTGTCCGGCGGCGTCGGCATCGGCGGCGTGCTCGAGCCGCTGCAGGCCGACCCGGTGATCATCGAGGACAACTGCTTCATCGGTGCCCGTTCGGAAGTGGTCGAGGGCGTGCGCGTCCGCGAGGGCTCGGTGATCGGCATGGGCGTCTTCCTCGGCCAGTCGACCAAGATCGTCGACCGCGAGACCGGCGAAGTCATGTACGGCGAAGTGCCGCCCTACTCGGTGGTCGTCGCGGGCTCCATGCCCTCGAAGAACGGCGTCAGCCTCTATTGCGCGGTGATCGTGAAGCGCGTCGACGAGCGCACCCGCTCGAAGACCGGCATCAACGAGCTGCTGCGCGACTGATCGCGCTGGGGTTTCGGCCCGTGGAAGGTATCGGAAAGGGGCGCATCCAGCGCCCCTTTTTCTTTGTCGGCCCTGCGTCGACCTGCGCGCTGCGCCTCTTGTGAGGAACCATCGCCCGCCCAAGGCGTTCACTCTGCGTCAAGAATTTATTCAGGGGTATACGCTATGGGTCTCGGCCTTATCGCTTCCATCATCGTCGGCGGGCTCGCCGGCTGGATCGCTTCCATGATCATGAAGGCCGACACCGGCATTCTGACCAACATCATCCTCGGCATCATCGGCGCCGTGGTTCTCAACCTCATCCTCTCGCTAGTCGGCATCTATGCCGCGAACACGTGGATCCCGCAGCTCATCGTCGGCATCATAGGCGCCAGCCTGCTGATCTGGGGCTATCGCAAGCTGCGCTGACCCGGTGATTTCCGAACTTTCCCTCCCGCTTCTGCTGGCGGTCTTCGCCGTCGCCGGTGCCATTGTCGTGGCCGTCTCTGTGCGCGCCACCACGCTGGCCGACCTCATCGCCGACCGCACCAAGATGGGGGAGGCAATGGCCGGCGGGCTGCTGCTCGGCGGCGCGACCTCGCTTTCGGGTGTGGTCGTTTCTGTCAGCGGCGCCGCCGACGGCGACGCCAGCTTTGCCATTTCCAACGCCGTGGGGGGCATCGCCGCGCAGACGCTGTTCCTCGCGATCGCCGATCTGCTGCACCGCCGCGCCAATCTCGAACATGCCGCCGCCGAGCCCGCCAATCTGTTTCAGGCGGTGATGCTCATGCTGCTGCTCACCCTGCCGCTGGCCGCCGCCGCAGGGCCCGAGTTCACCATCTGGCAAATCCACCCGGTCTCGGTGATCATGTTCGCCGCCTATGTCGCGGGGGTGCGGCTGTCCGCCTCGGTGCGCGAGCAGCCCATGTGGGAGCCGGTGGAGACCTCCGACACCCGCCATGATGAGCCCGATGAAGAGAACGACCCGCACGCCCCGGTGATGCGCCCGGCGCTGATCTTCGCTGCGCTGGTCGCGGTGATGGGCCTCTGCGGCTGGGTCATCAGCCAGGTCGGCAGCACCTTCATCACCCGCTTCGGCCTCGGCTCCAGCCTCGTCGGCGCGCTGATCACCGCCGTCGTCACCTCGCTGCCCGAGCTGATCACCACGCTCGTCGCCGTGCGCCGCGGCGCGCTGCAGCTGGCCGTGGGCGGGATCATCGGCGGCAACACCTTCGACACGCTCTTCATGGTGTTCTCGGATGTCGCCTATCGCGACGGGTCGATCTACCACGCCATGGGCCAGACCGATCTCTACTGGCTCGCCACCGGCCTTATCATGACCGCCATCCTGCTTGGCGGGCTGATCCTGCGCCAGCGCGAGGGGCCCGCCCGCATCGGCATCGAGAGCGTGCTGCTGATGGCGATTTACGGCTGCGCTGTTGCGGTCGCGGTGATCGCCCCCTGAGCATGGGCTCCGCTTGACATGTCCCTGCCGCTTGCGCATTGCGGGCGGCAGGCATCGCGGAGCGAAAGAACATGGGCAAGAAACCGTCGAAACAGCAGGTCTACACGCTTCTGGTCGAGGTCGGCCGCAAGGATGGCGACGGGCTCCCCAAGGGCGCAACCGGCGCAGGGCTGCTGTGCTACGCCTCGGGCGTGGACGAGGCCGAGGCGGTGCGCGAGACCGTGGCGATCCTCAAGCAGGCCGACATGAACCCGCTCGACGTGACCGGCTACGGCACCGAGGAAGAGCGCAAGGCGCAGGGCATGGACATCGACGACAACGAACGCGAGCTCATGGCCCGCGCGCTCGAGGAAAACTCGGTGATCGTCGCCCAGGTCACGCCGTTCTACGACGATGACGAGGACGACGACGAAGAGTGATCCCGCTCAGCCGGGGATGATCTCGAACTTCGTGACATCCACCATGCCGCGATCGGTGATCTTCAGCGCGGGGATCACCGGCAGCGCAAGGAAGGCCAGTTGCAGGAAGGGCTCCTCCAGTGTCACCCCCAGCGAGCGCGCTGCGGCGCGCAGCTCCACCAGCCGGTCTCGCACCTCTTCAAAGGGCAAGAGGCTCATCAGCCCCGCCACCGGCAGTGCCAGCTCGGCGAGGATTTTCCCCTCCGCCGCCACCACAAAGCCCCCCTCAATCTCGGCCAGTCGGTTCGACGCCAGCGCCATATCGGCATAATCGGCCCCGACGCAGGCGATGTTGTGGTGATCGTGGCAGACCGTCGAGGCAATCGCCCCCTTCTGCAGCCCAAAGCCCCGCACAAAGCCCGTGGCGATATTGCCGTTCTTGCCGTGCCGCTCGACCACCGCGATGCGGATCAGATCGCGCGCCACGTCGGGCGCCTTGTCGCCGTTCTCGATCACGATGGTCTCATGCAGGTGATCGGTGAGGATCTGCCCCTCGCGGATGCCGATCACGTCGGTTTCCTCGCGGTTGGCGGTGGCGCGGAAGCTCTGCGCCGTCAGCTTCGGCGCGTGCACCGAAGAACGCCCCACCTCGGGGATCGTCTCGCGCGCCGCGAAGGCCGCATCATCCACCACCACACCGCCCGCCAGCACCATCTGCGCGTGGCATCCCGCGAGGCTGTCGATGGCGACGATATCCGCCCGCTTGCCCGGCGCGATCATGCCGCGATCCTTCAGACCAAAGGCCTCCGCCGCCGACAGCGACGCCGCGCGATAAGCAGCCAGAGGCGGCGTGCCCAGTTCGATCAGCGTGCGGATCATGTAGTCAAGATGCCCATGCTCGCCGATATCCAGCGGGTTCCGGTCGTCGGTGCAGAGGCACATATAGGGCGAGGTCCGCTCGTTCAGCAGCGGCTGCAGCGCGTGCAGGTCCTTGCTGACCGAGCCCTCACGGATCAGCACCCGCATGCCCTTGCGCAGCTTCTCCAGCGCCTCCTCGGCACTCGTCGCCTCATGCTCGGTGCGGATGCCCGCCGCCACATAAGCGTTGAGATCGCGCCCCGAGAGCAGCGGGCAATGCCCGTCAATGTGCCCGCCCTCGAAGAGCCGCAGCTTCTTCATCGCCTCGGGGTCGCGGAAGATCACGCCGGGGTAATTCATGAACTCCGCCAGCCCGATGCCCGAAGGATGGCCCATCAGCTCGGCAATATCCTCGGCCAGCAGTTCCGCCCCGGCGGTCTCCATGTGGGTCGAAGGCACGCAGGACGACAGCTGCACCCGGATGTCCATGAGCGTATGCGCCGAGGCCTGCTGAAAATACCGGACCCCTGCCGCGCCGATCACATTGGCGATCTCATGCGGATCGCAGATCGCCGTGGTCACCCCGCGCGGCGTCACGCAGCGGTCGAACTCGAAGGGCGTGACCAGCGAGCTTTCGATGTGCAGATGCGTGTCGATGAAGCCGGGCACGAGGATCGCGCCCTTCACGTCGATCTCGCGCGTGCCCTCGTAGCTCTCATAGACGCCAACGATCGTGTCGCCGCAGATCGCCACATCCCCCGCGATCAACTCGCCGGTGATCAGATCGAGGATACGCCCGCCCTTCAGCACCAGATCCGCCGCCGCGTCGCCGCGCCCCTGTGCAATCTTTGTCTCGAGCTCTGCCATGCCTGTCTCCGGGTCGTTGTTTGCGCCCACAGTGCCACAGCCCACACGGCAAAGGCGAGAGGGCTTGCCGCCGCATCCGGTTGCAAAAATCCGAGGATGCGCGCTTACTTGCGCCACAAAATCAACAGGGGAGCTACCATGACCATTTCCCGCCTCGCGCTGATCGCCGCGCTGGCCGCCGCAGGGACGGCTCAGGCCGATTGCGACAGCGTCACCTTCGCCGATGTCGGTTGGACCGACATCACTGCCACCACTGCCGCCACCACCGTGGTTCTGGGCGCGCTTGGCTATGACACCGACGTCAATGTGCTCTCGGTGCCCGTCACCTATACTTCGATGGACCGCGGCGATGTGGATGTGTTCCTCGGCAACTGGATGCCCACGATGGAGGCCGACATCGCGCCCTACCGCGAGAAAGGCAGCGTCGAGACCCTGCGCGCCAACCTCGAAGGCGCGAAATACACGCTGGCCACCAATGCCGCCGGGGCTGCGCTCGGGATCAAGGATTTCGCCGACATCGCCGCCCATGCCGATGAGCTGGACGAGACCATCTATGGCATCGAGCCGGGCAATGACGGCAACCGGCTGATCCTCGACATGATCGAGGCCGACGCCTTCGGCCTCAAGGAGTTCGACGTCAAGGAAAGCTCCGAGCAGGGCATGCTGGCGCAGGTTGGCCGCGCTTCGGGCCGCGACGAGCCGATCGTCTTCCTCGGCTGGGAGCCGCATCCGATGAACGCCAATTACGAGCTGACCTACCTGTCGGGCGGCGACGAGTGGTTCGGCCCCGATTTCGGCGGCGCGACGGTCTACACCAACACCCGCGCGGGCTATGCACAAGAGTGCCCCAACGTCGGCAAGCTATTGGAAAACCTGTCATTCTCTCTGGAAATGGAGAATGAGATCATGGGCGCGATCCTCAATGACGGTACCGATGCCGAAGAGGCCGCCACCGCATGGTTGCAGGCCAATCCGGGCGTTCTGGACGGCTGGCTCGACGGGGTGACCACGCTGGCCGGCGGCGACGCCAAAGAGGCGGTAACCACCGCGCTGCAATAAGGCGCCCTGCCCTGTCCCCGCGGGGACAGGGCTTTTCCATTTCCGATAAACTCCAAGACATTTTCTTCCGCGCTCTTCCTCGGCGTTCAGCAAGCCTTCACCCAGCCCCTGTCACATGGGCCGCGACTGCCCTGACGATGGAACGCTGACATGAGCCTGCGCCTCATTCTTTTCGCCGCGCTCGGCCCGCTTCTTGCGCTCGTGCTCTACTTCGCCGGGCACGAGATCCTGCGCCTGAAACACAGCGCCGACGATCAGGCGCGGGTCGCGGCCATTGCCGCCGAATCCGAGATACTGTCGGACCTCGTACACGAACTTCAGAAAGAGCGCGGCTATTCGGCGGGCTTCACCGCCTCGCGCGGCAAGAACTTCAGCGCCGAACTGGATACCCAGCGCGCCGACACCGACGCCGCGCTTTCGCGGATGCAGGGCAACCTGCCGGAAACCCAAAGCGGTGCAGCAGTGGCGATGGACGCCGCGCAAGAGCGGATCGACACCCTTGACCAAACCCGCCAAGGCATTGACCGGCTGACCCTCAGCGTTCCTGAACTCGCGGGTTTCTACACCGCATTGATCGACGAGTTGATGCATGCCAGCGGGCAGATGCGCGGAAATACCCACGCCTCGCCCAGCTCTGCCCTGATGGAAGCGCGCGAACAGGTTGAAATGGCGAAGGAAAGCGCTGGCCTCGCCCGCGCCATGGGGGCGACCGGCCTTGGCACGGATATCTTCCCGCCCGCCGTGCACCAGCGCTTCATGAAGCTCATCGCGCAGGAAGAGGCGTTTCTGGCACGTGCCGCGCTGACACTCGACCGCCCGCAGATGCTGAGCGATCTGAAGGCCAGCGCCCCGGCGCAGACGCTGGTGCCGATGGTCGAGACCATCGCAGGTCTGCCCTATGGCGGCATGCGCGGCACGCTGACGGCGCCGCAATGGTTTGCCGCCTCCACCGCTTGGATCGACGCGCTGCGCGCCGTCGAGACCGACCTCAACACCGAGATCGCGGCACAGGCGCTCTCGCTCACCCAGGCTGCGCGGCGCACACTGATGATCACCGGCGCGCTGACGCTTGTGGCAACGCTTGTTCTGGCGGCCATGGCGACCGTGATGACCGAGTTCATCACCCGCCGGCTGCGCCGCCTCACCGATGTGATGATGGAATTCGTCGAAGGCCGGTTCGAGGCATGGGTGCCGCACATAAACAGCCGCGGCGAGATTGGCCGCATGGCGCAGTCGATCTATCGCTTCAAGCAACTCTCGCGCGCCGCGATCGAGAAACGCGCCGAGGATGAGGCGCAACTCAATGCCCGCCACCAGCAGGTCGTGGACCTGATGACCGAAGGGCTGAACGCACTCGCCCGCGCCGACCTGACCCTGCGCTTCGACACGCCTTTGGCCGAGGAGTACGACGCCATCCGCGCCGATTTCAACACCGCCACCACCCGCCTGCGCGAGGTGATGCGGGCGGTCTCGGACACGGTGGGCGAGCTAGAGGAACGTTCCGGCAGCCTGCGCAGTTCTGCCGCCGATCTGGCCGAACGCACCACCGAGCAGGTGGCGACCATCGGCGGCACCGCCGAGACGGTCTCGGGGCTGACCCGGACGCTGGCCGAAACCAACGCCTCTCTGCGCGATGTGAAGGGGCTCGCCGACGAAGCAAAGGGCCGCGCCGACCGCTCGGGCGAGGTGGTCCGCAATGCCGTCGCCGCCATGGACCGCATCGCCGAAAGCTCTGGGCGGATCGCGCAGATCACCGCGGTGATCGAAGATATTTCATTCCAAACCAACCTCTTGGCGCTCAACGCTGGGGTCGAGGCCGCACGCGCCGGAGAGTTCGGCAAAGGCTTCGCCGTGGTCGCCATGGAGGTGCAGGGGCTCGCCAGCCGATCCGCCGATGCGGCGCTCGAAATCAAGGGGCTGATCGAGGAAAGCGCCCGCGAGGTCAGCGGCGGCGTCAATCTGGTGGGCGAAACCGGCGAGGCGCTGCAGGCCATCCTTGAGCAGATTCTTCGCGTCGACGAGGTGCTCTCAAGCGTCAGCGCCGCCGCCGAGGCGCAAAGCCGCGAATTGCAGGGCGTGAACGATGCCACTGCGCGTCTGCGTGACCTCACCTCGCAGAACACCGCCGTGGCCGATGCCAGCCGCGATGCCTCGACCGAGTTGGCCGAAGGCGCGCAGCGGCTGGCCGCTCTGGTCGCCGAGTTCGATCTTGGCGCCCCGCAAGCCACTCAGGCCCGCAGTCAGGCCGCATAACCAAGCCCTTGCACGATCCAGCGTTGAGCCAACCACCAAAAAGGCAATACCAGCGTGCCAAGATCCAGAAACCTATCGAATAAGCCCCTTGATCGCCGCCGCATGATCCGGCGCCGCGCCCAGCGCATCTTCGGCCAGCGCCCGCGCGGTGCTCATAAGATGATCTGGCGGCACGATGCGGTCGATCAGCCCCCAGACCTGCGCCTCTTCCACCGGCACCTTCTGACCGGCCATGAGGATCATCTTGGCTCGTGCGGGACCGACCAGCGCCGCCAGACGCGGCGGATCGGAAGGCTGCGGCAGGAACCCCAGCTTCATCACCGGGTAGAAGACTTTCGCCCCGGGTACCGAGATCCGCAGATCGCAGGCCAGCGCCATGCCCATCGCGCCCCCCGCCAGCGTGCCGTTGAGCGCGCAGATGGTCAGGCAGGGCAGCGCCGCGATCGCCCCCGAAAGCCGCTCCCAGAGCGGCGAGGTGGCAAGCCCGGCGCGCGCCGCCTCGAGGTCTGCACCGGCAGAGAACACCTTGCCCACCCCGGTCAGCACCAGCACCCGCGCCTCGACCGCCGCCTCGGCGATCTCACACAGGCGCTCGAGCATCTCCGGCGTCAGAGAGTTGGCCTTCTCCGGACGGTCGATCACCGCCAACCAATAGCCGCCCTCTTTCTCCAGCGAGATCATGCGACGCCGATCTTGCTGCGAATGCCTTCGTCGCGCAGCGAGACCTCATCGCCGAGAAAGCCATTCGCCTCCGGCCCGCACATCCACAGCAGCGCTTTGGCCACCCACTCGGGCGGAATATGATCTTCCCACTCCAACGCGCTCACCGCATTCACCCCAGAGGCTTTGATCGTGCGCTGCATCTGCGTCGCCACTGTGCCCGGCGAAAGCGAGATGGCGCGGATACCGCGGGCGCGGCCCTCTTCGTCCGCCATGCGGGTCAGCATCAGCGCCCCGGCCTTCGAAGCACAATAGGCCGACCAGCCCTCAAGCGGGCGGTGCGCCGCACCAGAGCCGATGGTCAGCACCGTGCCGCCTCCCTGCGCCAGCATCAGCGGCAGCGCCGCGCGCATGCCGTGGTAGACGCCCTTGAGGTTGACGTCGATCACCTGCCCCCATGCGTCCGGATCGGCCCCGGCCAGCGGCGCGATCGGCTCGATCACCCCGGCGTTGTTGACCAAAATGTCGAGCCCGCCAAAGGCGGTGACGCAGGCCTGAACCGCCTGATCCATCTCCCAGTAGCGCGAGATGTCGCAGGGGATGGCGATCGCCTTGGGACCGATCTCTCCGGCCAGTTCCGCCACCGCCTCGCGGCTGCGCGCCACCAGCGCCACATTCGCGCCAGCCTCGGCAAAAAGCCGGGCCACCGCGGCGCCGATGCCGCGGCTCGCTCCGGTGATCAGCGCGGTTTTCCCTGTCAGGTCCATGGATTGCCCCATCGGTTGGAAATCCCCTCCTTGGTAAACACAGCGCTATCCACGGTCCACCCCCTTGACCCCGGGGGATACGGAGGCGAACTCTAGGCCATTGATTGCGATATACGCCATGGAAGGGATTGGGGATGCGTGTTCTGACTGGGGTCATGGGAGCCGGTGTCGCGGCATTGGCACTGACGCCGCCCGCACTCGCGGATGTCACCCCCGAACAGGTGTGGGATGACCTGTCGGGCATGCTCGAGGGGGTCGGCTATGAGGTCTCGGTGACCGAAAGCCCCAGCGGCGGAAATCTGCTGCTGAGCGATCTGACGCTCACCATGGCGGTGGCCGCCGGTGAGGCGCAGGCCGCGGGCGACGTGACGGTCGCCTTTGGTGATCTGACCTTCGAAGACCTCGGCGACGGCACTGTCGGGATCCGCTTCCCCAGCCCGATGCCGATCGACATTCGCGTCACCGAAGAGGGGGCCGAGCCGGTCGAGATGACGCTGGAACTGGGTCAGGAGGCGCTGGAGATGATCGCGTCCGGCACTCCGGAGGCGATGGACTACAGCTATAGCGCCGCCGCCACATCGCTCGATCTGGTGCGTCTGGTGGCCGAAGGCGAGGAACTGCCGCGTGAGGTGATCAGCGCCAGCCTCGCCACAGGCCCGCTCAGCGGCAGCTCTGAAGTGGACAGCAGCGATGGCACAAGGCGCTACAGCCACAGCTACAAGACCGACGAGCTGCGCTACGACCTGTCGGGCAGCAACCCCGAGGAAGAGAATGTCACCGGGCAAATCTCCGGACGCATGACCGGGCTGGCCAGCAGCGGCATGTCGGTGATCCCCGACGAGATGGGCAGCGAGGATGCCGCCGCCTTCATGGCCGCGGGTTTCGAGGGCAGCGGGCGGTTCACTTATGAGACTGGGCAGGCGAGCTTTGCAGTCACTCAGGACGGCGAGACGATGACCGGCAGCAGCAGCTCGAAAGGCGGCAGCTTCGAGGGGTCGATCGATGGCGCGCATCTAAGCTACGCCTTGTCGCTCGATACGCTGAACTACGAGGCCGAGGGCAGCTCTCTGCCCTTCCCAGTCAGCGCCGCGATGGACGAGGTCGCTTACAATATGACGCTGCCGCTGGCCAAATCCGACACGCCGCAGGATCTGGCGCTTGGCCTTACCTTGGGCGGGCTGACCGTGTCGGATCAGATTTGGGGCATCTTCGATCCCGGCGGCAGCCTGCCGCGCGATCCGGCGACGCTGGCGTTCGATATCACCGGCAAGGCGACACCGCTGGTGTCGATCTTCGATCCCGCCGATCTCGCGCAGCTTGAAGGCGAAGAGACTGCCCCTGCCGAGCTCAATGCGCTGTCGCTCAATAGCCTGACGCTTGAGGTGGCGGGCGCCAAGATCACCGGGGCGGGCGATTTCACCTTCCACAACGAGGACACCGAAAGCTATGGCGGCATGCCGCGGCCCGAGGGCGCGGTCAATTTCACCCTCGCCGGGGCCAATGGGCTGATCGACAAGCTGATCGCCATGGGGCTGCTGAGCCAGCAGGACGCCATGGGCGCGCGGATGATGCTGGGCATGTTCACCGTGGCCGGGTCCGAGCCCGACACGATGACCTCGACCATCGAAGTGGACGCCGACGGGCATCTGCTGGCCAACGGGCAGCGCATCCGCTGAACGCGCGGCGACGCAGGTCCGGTGAGGGCCTGCGCCGCCAAATCTCTTCGAAGAGATGTGCAAGCTCCTTCGAAGGAGCTTGGCTCACCTTCCCCGGCGGATCGCTTTGCGGCTCATTTGGCCATGAGATCGGGCAGATCGCCGGTCAGCCCGGCCGCCTCGCGCACGAAGTTGCGGCGCAGCCCCGGCATCCCCTGAACCAGCGCCATGCCAAAATCACGCCCGGCGCGCAGCAGCGGATTGTCGTTCGAGAAGAGCCGGTTGAACAGATCGGTCGCCGATGCCAGTGCCGCCGTGTCGAAGCGACGCCAGCTCTGGTAGCGCGCCAGCACGAGCTCCGAGGCCACATCCTCACCGCGCCGCTGCGCATGCGCCAGCACATGCGCCAGCGCGGCGACATCGCGCAGCCCGGCGTTGAGCCCCTGCCCGGCGATCGGATGCATGCCATGCGCCGCATCCCCCAACAGCGCCAGCCGCGCGCCGATGAAGCTGTTCGCCAGCGTCAGCCCCAGCGGATAGGTATAGCGCGGCCCGGCCAGCGAGATCTCTCCGAGGAAATCGCCGAAGCGCGGGCGCAGCACCTGCAGATACGCGTCGTCGGGCAGCGCGTTGATCGCGCGGGCCTGCGCATCGCTCTCGCTCCAGACGATCGAGCTGCGGTTGCCGGTCAGCGGCAGGATCGCCAGCGGCCCGCTGGGCATGAAGAACTGATGCGCCACGCACTCATGCGGCTTTTCATGCGCGATGGCACAGACCAGCGCGGTCTGGCCATAGCTCCAGCCCATGCGCCGGATGCCGGCGCGCGCAGCGGTGCCGCTGCTGCGCCCGTCGGCGCCGATGAGCAGCCGTCCGCGCAGGCTGCCGCCATCCGCCAGTTGCACCGTCACGCCCGAAGCATCCACCTCCTGCCCGATCACCGTGCATCCCGCGCGATGGGTCACCAGTGGCGCATCGGCCATGGCTTGCAGCAGCGCGCGGCGCAGGAAGCGGTCCTCGACCATATGGCCCATCGGCCCTTCTTCGATCTCCGCCGAGGCGAAATCGAGCCCGAGGAACACTTCCGCCTCGCCGACCCGTCCGTCGGTCACGCGGATGGCGCTCATCGGCTGGGCCTGCGGGGCCAAGTCGTCCCAGAGGCCGAGATTGGCCAAGAGCCGCACCGAGGCGAGGGCCAGCGCATAGGCGCGGCCATCGAACCCTGGATCGGCCCTTGTCTCGCCGGGCAGAGCGTCGATGACGGTAGAGCTGAGCCCGGCCTGTGCCGCCGCCAGCGCAAGCGCGGGGCCGTTCAGACCGCCGCCGATGATGAGCAGATCGCTGTCCTGTGTCATGAGGCGTACTATGGTCCTGCGGCCGGGATTGTCCATGCGGCGCCGTGCCGTTACCGTCGCGCCGAACGCAAAAAATAGGATGGCGGCATGACGGACTGGACAGGCAAGAGCGCGGCGGATCTGGGGCGGGCAATCGGTGCGGGCGAAGTGGACCCGGTGGCGCTGACGCAAGCCTTCCTCGACAAGATCGCGGCGCACCCGCTGAAGGATCGGATTTACGCCCGCCTCACCCCCGAGCGCGCTCTGGCCGAGGCCGAGGCCGCCAGTGCTCGCGCCAAGGCGGGGCGCCGTCTCTCGCCGCTTGATGGCGTGCCGGTCAGTTGGAAAGACCTCTTCGACACCGCCGGCGTCGCCACCGAGGCGGGAACCGCGCTGCTCGAGGGCCGCGTGCCCGACACCGACGCCAAGGTGCTGCAGACCGCCACCGCCATGGGCCTTGTCTGCCTTGGCAAGACGCATCTGTCCGAACTGGCCTTCTCCGGCCTCGGGCTCAACCCGGTGACCGCCACCCCGCCTTCGGTAAATGACCCGGGCTCGGTGGCGGGCGGCTCCTCCTCCGGTGCCGCGGCCTCGGTCGCCTTCGGGCTGGCCGCGGCGGCGGTGGGATCGGACACCGGCGGCTCGGTGCGCATCCCTTCCGCGTGGAACGACCTTGTGGGGTTGAAGACCACCGCTGGGCGACTGTCCCTTGAAGGCGCGGTGCCGCTGGCGGCGCGCTTCGACACCGTCGGCCCGCTGTGCCAGACGGTCGAGGATGCGGCGCTGATGCTGGCGGCGCTCGAGGGGCGCAACGCCCCCGACCTGACCGGTGCCTCGCTCAAGGGCGTGCGCCTTGCCACGCTGCAGACCATCGTGATGGACGACCTGCGCCCCGAGCCCGCCGCCGCCTACGCCGCGGCGCTGGAAAAGCTGGCTGCCGCCGGGGCCGAGATCGTGCCGATCGAGGTGCCCGAGGTGGCCGTGCCCATGGGCGACGCGGGTGTGCTCTACACCGCCGAGGCATGGGCCGCTTGGGGCGATGAGATCACCGCGCGCGGCGAGCTGATGTTCCCGCCGATCCGCGCCCGTTTCGAAGGCGGCAAAGAGTTCTCCGCTGCCGAGTACATCAATGCGTGGAACCGCATGATGCAGGCGCGCGCCGCTTGGGCCGAGGCCACGGCGGGCTTTGACGCGGTGCTCTGCCCGACCGCGCCGAACCTGCCGCCACAGGCCGACCGGCTGATGACCGACGAGGAATATTACGTCACCGAGAACCTGCTGACCCTGCGCAACACCCGCGTCGGCAATGTCATGGGCCTCTGCGTCACCACGCTGCCCACAGGCGCGTCAAGCTGCGGCATCTCGCTGATGGCGGCCCCAATGGAAGAAGACCGCCTGCTACGCCTGTCGGTCGCCGCCGAAGCTGCGCTTGCCTGACCCTTGATGACAGCAAAAGGGCCAGCTTGATCGCTGGCCCTGTACCTTCGGCCACACCGCGAGGCGATCAGCCGCAGCGCGTGTAGGTCAGCGGCTCGGGGCTCGCGCCCTCCCCACTCTCCTGCCGCACCAGCGTGTCGCCGCGCAGCACCAGAACCACATCCCGGCTCCAACTGAGCCCCTCGCCGGTGAAGGCAAAGGACGCCTCGAGGCGCTCGGGATCGCTCTCGGCCACTGCGTCCAGAACTGCGCGCGATTCATAATAGCTCAGCGTGTCGCCTTCGACGGTCATCAGCCCCTTGGCATCGCCGCGGGTCGAGGTACAATCCGCCGGAACCAGCCCCCAGCGCCCCTGCATATCCTGCGGGATGGCAGCGGCGGTGTCCTCGGCACCCACGCCCTCCTGCGCCGGGCTTTGCTTCTCCTGCGGCAGGCAGGCCGAAAGGGCGAGCGCGAAGAGCGCCGCCAGCGGAGCGGGGTGTTTCGCAAAACGTATCATGCGCGCAAAACCCAGCGCGCTGCGCGGCGGTTCCCCTGCTTGAGTGGCGACGGCTGCCCGCCGCTCACCCTGCGCGAAACCCCGCCGCCGAGCAGATCAGAGCGCGTTCAGCAGGCTCTCCGTCGGCCAGCCATCCACCGGCAGCCCCAGTTCCGCCTGCATCCGGCGCACCGCGGCTCGGGTGCCAGCGCCGAGGATGCCATCGGCCTCGCCAACGTCATGCCCGCGCGACTGCAGCTTGCGCTGAAGCTGCTGCATCTGCGGCCCCGAGAGCCCCGGCGCCGGTGTGCGCGCGTCATAGACCGGTGCCCCTTCGAGCCGCGTGGCGAAATAGGCCGCGGTCAGAACATAGGTGAAGCTCTGGTTCCACTCGAAATAGACCCGGAAGTTCGGATAGGCGATAAACGCTGGCCCGCCGCGCCCCTGCGGCAGCAGGATCGACGCCTGCAAGCGCCCGTCATCCAGCGCGCCGTTGCGGCCCGACACGCCAAGACGCTCCCACTCGGCGACGCTCAAGGTGGTCTCGAGCCCGGTCATCGACCAGTCGAAATCCTCCGGGAGGGTGATCTCCTGCAGCCAAGGCTCGTTCGGGCGCCAGCCAAGCCCCGAGAGCATCTTCGCCCCCGACATCAGCGCATCGGGCACCGAGGACTTGAGCAGCACATGGCCGTCGCCATCGCCATCGACGCCGTTCTCGATGATGTCCTTGGGCAGCATCTGCACCATGCCGATCTCGCCGGCCCAAGCACCGGTGGTCTTTGCGGGATCGAAATCGCCATGCTCGTAAAGCTCCAGCGCCGCGATCAGCTGCGGGCGGAACAACTCGGGCCTGCGACAGTCATGCGCCAGCGTGGCCAGAGCGTTGGCGGTGTTGAAGTTGCCCTGATAGCCGCCGTAATCGGTCTCGAAGGCCCAGAACGCCAGCAGCACCCCGCGCGAGATGCCGTATTCGCTCTCGATCCGGTCAAAGACAGCGTCCCATTCCTCGGCCTTGCGGCGGCCCTTGTCGAGCCGGTCCTGCGAGATCAGCTTGCGCGAAAACTCGATGAAGGGCGATTGAAAGATGCCCTGCGCCCGGTCGGCCTTCAGCACTTTGGGATCCTGCCGCAATCCGCCGAAGAACCGCGCCGCAGCCGCGGGATCGGCCCCCTGCGCCACCGCCTCATCGGCAACCCCGTCCAGAAAGGCGCGGAAATCGCCGCCGCAGGGCACGGCCTGCAGGGATTGAGCCTGCACCGCTGCGGGCAGCAGGAGGGCGGTCAGAAGGGGCCAGATACGCATTGGGACCTCTTGGGAAAATTTGCGTTACCCTATCAGCCCGCACGGGGCAGGCAACCGCGCCGCCTTGGCGCGCGATCACATCGCGTGCAGCGGCCTGTGAACACACAAGCGTGACCTAGCGGCACCCCTGAAACTTGGGATCGGAAAGCAAAATTAATCATTTCTTTAGGAAGCGAGCCGAAAACGGAGGTGGAAGGGTAAAAAACAAATAAAACTCTCGCCTGCCTCCGGACAGCGTGCCGGATGCGGAACCACATCAGGGGAGTACCTGTCAGGAGAAAGCGATGAAGGTGCTCATAGTCCAACACGATCAGACTCTCGCGCGGCTCTGGGGCCGACATCTCAAAAGCCGTGGTGCCGAGGTTCGCGTCGCGTCAGGTCAGGAGGCGGCGACACGGGTGATGCTCGAAGAGCAGATCGACGTGATCGTGCTCGACCTGATGCTGGCCGAGGGCAGCGCGCTTGCGGTGGCCGATTTCGCCTCTTACCGCCAACCGCACTGCCGCGTGGTCTTTGTCACCGACACGGCGGTGTTCTCGGACGGCTCGATCTTCCGCCATTGCGGCAACGCCTGCGCCTATCTGCCAAGCGCCACCGCCCCGGCCGATCTTGTGGCCATGGTCGAGCATTACGGGGCGCATTGCGCCCCGTGACATGGCTCAGGCCGCTGCCAGACGCTCGCGCTGGTGCGGCGCATCAAGGTCAAGCTTCGGCCCCACCGGCACGATGCGGTGCGGATTGATCGTGTCGTGGCTGTAGTGGTAGTGGCGCGAGATATGGTCGAGCCGCACCGTCTCGGCGACCCCCGGCCACTGATAAAGCTCGCGCACATAGGCCCAGAGCGCTGGGTAATCGACGATGCGGGCGCGGTTGCACTTGAAGTGGCCGTGATACACCGTGTCGAAGCGGATCAGCGTGGTGAACAGGCGCCAGTCGGCCTCGGTGATCTGCGCGCCCATTAGGTAGCGCTGGCCGGAAAGCCGCTCCTCGAGCCAGTCCAGCGTGTCGAACAGCGGACTGACGGCCTCTTCATAGGCCTCCTGCGTGGTGGCGAATCCGGCCTTGTAGACGCCGTTGTTGACCGTGTCGTAGATGCGCGCGTTCACCGGCTCGATCGCCTCGCGCAGCGCCTCGGGCCAATAGTCGTCGGCGTTGCCGGTCAGCCCGTCGAAGGCGCTATTGAACATGCGGATGATCTCGGCGCTCTCGTTCGACGCGATAGTCTTGCGCTCCTTGTCCCACAGCACCGGCACCGTCACCCGCCCCGAAACCGTCGGGTTGGCCTTGAGGTAGACGTCGCGCAGGTAGGGAAGATCATACAGCCGGTCACCGGTGGCACCGTCGAAATCGGTGCGGAACTCCCAGCCTTCCGACAGCATCTCGGGATGCACGGCACTATAGGAGATCAGATCCTCCAGCCCCTTGAGCTTGCGGAAGATCAGCGCGCGATGCGCCCAGGGACAGGCATAGCTGACATAGAGATGGTAGCGTCCGGGTTCGGCCTTGAAACCCGCCTCGCCCGAGGGTCCGGCTGATCCGTCAGCGGTCACCCAATTGCGGAACTTTGCCGTGGACCGCACGAACTTGCCGCCGGTCTTGTCGGTGTCATACCATTTGTCCTGCCACTTGCCGTCGACCAGTAGGCCCATCTGTCGCACTCCTGCGTTGCTCTGGGCCATGAGCTAGTGGCATCGGGCGGCCAAGCAAACAGGCAGGGGCGCGCAGCCCCTTCGCATGAGCGCACACTCCGAGGCGGAACCGCCGTCAGCGCGGGCCGAATTTCTGAAAGATCCAGATCAGCAGTATGGCGCCCAGCACCGCGCCCACCAGACCGGCCAACGCCCCGGTGACCGCGATGAGCCCGCGCAGCACCAGCCCGCCGATCAGCGCGCCGCCCATGCCGATCAGCACCGTCTGCAGGACACCGGTGCGCACCTGCATGACGCGCGTGGCAAAAAACCCCGCCGCCGCGCCTAGGATGATGAGCCAGAGAAGTCCCATGCCGCCCTCCTTTCGCGGGGCTCAGCCCGCCTGATGGCCAGTCTGTTTCCCAGGATGATGACCGCTGTCGTGCCCCGAGCCCAGCACCATGCCCGCAGGGATGCGCAGCCCGCGCAGGAATGTCTCGACGTCCTGCGCGCCCTTGCCCGCGCGCTGCGCCCGCGTCACCTGCACCGCGCCGCTGCCGCAGGCGATGACGAACCGATCGTCCAGCGCCTCGCCCGGCGCGCCCTCGCCCGGCACCACGCGCGCGCCCAGCAGCTTGATCCGCTGGTCTCCGGCCATGGTCCATGCGCCCGGGAACGGCGCCAGACCGCGAATGTGCCGCGACACCTCCTCGGCGCTTAGAGACCAGTCGAGCACCGCTTCGGCCTTGTCGATCTTCTGGGCGTAGGTCACCCCCGCCTCGGGCTGCACCTCGGGAGTCAGATCGTCGAGCCGCTCCAGCGCGGTGACGATGAGCCGCGATCCCAGCGCCGAAAGCCGGTCGTGCAGCGCGCCGGTGGTCTCTTCCGCGCCAATCTCCAGCGCCTCGCGCAGCAGCACCGGCCCGGTGTCGAGCCCGGCCTCCATCTGCATGATGCACACGCCGGTCTCGGGATCGCCCGACAGGATCGCCCGGTGGATCGGCGCGGCCCCGCGCCAGCGCGGCAGCAGCGAGGCGTGGATGTTGAGGCAGCCATAGGCCGGCGCATCCAGCACCGCCTGCGGCAGGATCAGCCCATAGGCCACGACCACCGCCACATCCGCCTTCAGCGCGGCGAACTCGGCCTGCGCCTCCGCGCCCTTCAGGCTCACCGGATGGCGCACCTCCAGCCCCATCTCTTCGGCCCGCGCCTGCACCGGCGAGGGACGCTCTTTCTTGCCGCGTCCGGCGGGCCGCGGCGGCTGGCAATAGACCGCGGCGATCTCGTGCCCGGCGCCCGCCAGCGCCTCCAGCACCGGCACCGAAAACTCCGGCGTTCCCATGAAGACCACGCGCATCCGCCCGCTCCCTTTCATCTTTCCAAAAATACTCGAAACCCGCGGCACCCCACCGGCGCCGCAGCTTCATTGTTCTTCAAATACGCAAAACCCGCCCGCACCGCCAGCGCGGCCACAGACAAAGACCACGGGCATAGCCCAAGACGAAGGCCGATCTCAGCCGCGCTTCTTCGACTTACGGATCAGCATGTCGCGCTTCACCTTGCCCAGATGGTCGAAATACATCTTGCCGTTCAGATGATCGACCTGATGCTGCACCGAGGTTGCCCAGAGCCCGACGAAATCCTGCTCCCGCGTCTCGCCGGTCTCATCCATGAAGCGCACCGTCACGCCGCGCGGGCGCTCGATCTTCGCCCAGACGCCGGGCAGGTTGGGGCTGGCCTCGTCGTGCGCGTTCATCTTGACCGAGGCATGCAGGATCTCGGGGTTGGCCATGCGGATCGCCTTGCCGCGCTCTTCCGAGGCATCGACCACCGCAAGCCGCAGCAGCACGCCGATCTGCGGCGCGGCCAGACCGACGCCGGGCATCGCCTCCATCGTGTCGATCATATCGTCCCAGAGCGCGCGGATCTCATCGGTGATCGCCTCGACCGGCTCGGCCTTGGTCCGCAGGCGCTTGTCGGGCCAGGGAATGCATTTGCGTGCGGTCATGCCACGCTCCTTGTCAGGGTCGTCAAGCCAAAGGTCTGGCCAGAGAGTTACGCCAGCGCGTCGTACTCGGCCGTCAGCGCGTCCCGCGCCGCGGGCTCCAGCCGGTCGAAATGCACCAGCCCGTCAAGATGGTCGTATTCATGCTGCGCCACGATCGCCTCGGGGCCGGACAGTTCGACCTCCTGCGCCGCGCCGGTCAGATCGGTAAATCCCAGACGAATCCGCGCCGCGCGCGTCACCTGCGCCGTCACGCCGGGGATCGACAGGCAGCCCTCGCCGCCGGTGACCGTTTCGTCCGAGGCCCAGAGGATGCGCGGGTTGATGCAGGCCAGCGGGTTCATCTCGCCGTCCTTCCAGCCCGCGTCCATCACAAAGACCCGGACCATGGCACCCACCTGCGGCCCCGCCAGCCCGCGACCGGGCGCGTCATACATGGTCTCGAACATATCGGTGACCAGATCGGTTACCTCCGCCACAGAGGCCACCTCGGCACAGACCTGCGACAGGCGCGGGTCGGGCCAGCGCAAGATCGGCAGCAGGCTCAAATCCGCGCCCTCTCGCGCTTCAGCTTCTGCATCTTCCGGGTGATCATCTGGCGCTTCAGCGGCTTCAGGTAGTCGATGAAGAGCTTGCCATCGAGGTGGTCGATCTCATGCTGCACGCAGGTCGCCCAGAGCCCGTCGAACTCTTCCGTCTGCAGCTTGCCGTCGCGGTCGAGCCATTCCACCTGCACGATCTTCGGCCGTTCGACCTCGGCATATTGCTCGGGGATCGACAGGCAGCCTTCCTCGTAAACGTTGCGCTCGTCCGAGCTGGCGATCACCCGCGGGTTGAACATCACCAGCGGGCGCGGCGTCTCGCCATCGTCGGGGCGCGCACAATCGAGCACGATCAGCCGGTCCAGCACGCCAATCTGCGGCGCGGCCAGCCCGATGCCCGGCGCGTCATACATGGTTTCGAGCATGTCGTCGGCCAGCACGCGCAGCTCGTCCGACAGATCGGGCACCGGCGCGCAGAGCTTTTTCAGCCGCGGATCGGGGTGAATGAGGATAGGGCGTTTCATGGGTGTCACTTAGGCAAATGAACGTGATCGCGCAAGATGCGCACCGTGCAGTGGTTGCACTCCGGCGCGCGTTCGCTAGCGTCGGGCGCGAGACCTGTCCGAGATGCTGTAGGGAAGTGACGTCGCCGATGAAAGACCTGTTCAACCAACCGATCGACCGCCGGGGCACCGGCTCCGCCAAATGGGACCTGATGGAGAAACTCTTCGGCGTGCCGCAGGAGGACGGTCTGGCGATGTGGACCGCCGATTCCGACTATCCCACCGCGCCCTGCGTGCGCGACGCGCTGCAGGCGCAGGTCGATCTCGGGATCTTCGGCTATTTCTCGGCCATGTCGCTTTATACCAGCGCGGTGCAATGGTGGATGAAGACGCGGCACGATTGGGACATCGAACAGAACTGGATCGTGCCGGTGCACGGGCTCGGCAATGGCGTCGCCATGTGCCTCGACGTCTATACCGCGCCGGGCGATCACGTGGCGATCTTCTCGCCGGTCTATCACGAGTTCGCTGCCAAGGTGCGCCGCGCCAACCGGGTGGTCACCGAATGCCCGCTGAAGCGCGAGGGCGACCGCTACGAGCTTGATCTCGAGGATGCGCAGGCACGGCTCACCGGCAAGGAGACCATGCTGATCTGGTGCTCGCCGCAGAACCCCTCTGGCCGCATCTGGACCGCCGAAGAGCTGCGCGCCGTCGCCGAGTTTGCCAAGCGCAACGATCTGATGTTGCTGTCGGATGAGGTGCACCACGACCTGATCTACCCCGGCGAAACCTTCGTGCCCATGGCCGTGGCCGCGCCCGAGAGCGAGGACCGTCTGATCACCCTCACCGCCGCCTCCAAGACCTTCAACATCGCCGGCCAGCGGGTCGGGGCGCTGACGATCAGCAACGACGGGCTGCGCAAGCAGATGGAAGACCGGCTGACCGCGCTCGACAGCAAGCCCAACGCGCTGGGTCTGATCATGACCGCTGCCGCCTATTCGCCCGAGGGCGCGGAATGGGTGGATGCGCAGATCGCCCATCTCGACGGCAACCGCGCGGTCTTTGACGAGATGGTCAATGCCATCCCCGGGCTGCGCTCGATGCCGCTGCAGGCGACCTATCTGGCCTGGGTGGATTTCTCCGGCACCGGCATGAATTTCGAAGAGGTCAACGCGCGGGTACGTGACATCGCCAAGATCGCCGTCAGCCCCGGCCCGTCCTTCGGCGCCGGCGGCGAGACCTGCATGCGCATCAACCTCGCAGCGCCGCGCGCCACCATCGAAGAGGCCGGCACCCGCCTGCAAAAGGCCTTCGCCGACCTGCAGTGAGCCAAATTAGGGGCGCCGCGCACCACGCCCGCCCCTTCTTCTCTTTGAAAAACGCCGGGGAGCGCGAGGGGCAGCGCCCCTCGCCTGACCTCAACGCCGCGCTCACTTCCGCGGCGGGCGCGACTTGTAGACGGGGATGCCCCAGCCAAAGGCGATGGCCGAGGCGCGCAGCGCAAAGGTGACCGCGGCGCAGACCAGCGCGGCGGAGAAGGGCGGCAACCCCAGCGCCTCGGCCCCCAGCAGCGCCAGCGCTCCGCATAAGGCACAGGTGGCATAGGGCTCGCCCTGTTTCAGCAGCAGCGGCACCTCATTGGCCACCACATCGCGCATGAGCCCGCCAAGACAGCCGGTCATCACCCCCATCACGAGGATCACGCCCCAGGCCGCCCCCTCGGCCTGCGCGATGGAGCTGCCCGCGGCCACCGCCACCGACAGCGCCGCCGCATCGAGCCAGAGAATGGCCTTGGCGCGGCTTTCCAGCCGGTGCGCGGTGAAGAAGACCAGCAGTGCCGCGGCGCAGGCGATGGCAAGATAGGTCGGCTCGGCCACCCAGAACACCGGGTGCCGGTCGAGCAGCAGATCGCGCGTGGTGCCGCCGCCGACGGCGGTCAGGCAGGCGAGAAAGGCAAAGCCCACCACGTCAAGCTGCGCCCGGCTGGCGACCAGCGCGCCGGTCAGCGCGAAGATCAGAACCGAAGCATAGTCGAGAAGGACGAGCGGGCTCATCGCCTCAGCCCTTGAAGGGCGCCATGCCCGCGCGCGCCAACTCGTCGGCGCGCTCGTTCTCGGGGTGGCCGGCGTGGCCCTTGACCCATTCCCAGGTCACCTGGTGGCGCTTCTGCGCTTCGTCGAGCCGCTGCCACAGCTCGGCGTTTTTCACCGGCTTCTTGGCGGCGGTCTTCCAGCCGTTGCGCTTCCAGCCGTGGATCCAGCCGGTGACGCCGTTCTTCACATAGGCGCTGTCGGTCACCACGGTGATCTGCGTCGGGCGCGACAGCGCCTCGAGGGCGCTGATCGCCGCCATCAACTCCATGCGGTTGTTGGTGGTCTCGGCTTCGCCGCCCTTGAGCTCGCGCTCTTTCTTGACGGTGTCGCCGTCCATCGCGCGCATCAGAACGCCCCAGCCGCCCGGGCCGGGATTTCCGGAGCACGCTCCGTCGGTATATGCAAATAGGTCAGCCATGGGCGAGCACGCTAAGCCATGGCGACGAGGTGCCGTCAAGCCCGGTCCCGCTGCCGCGCGCAACGGCATCCACCCGCAGGCCGACATCCGCCAGCAGACGGCGCAGTTCGGGCTCGGTGTAATAGCTATAAAAGCGCCCCAACCGGTCGCGCGCCTCGCCCTGCCCTTCCTTCAGAGTCAGGCTCAGCACACCGTCCGGGCGCAGCGCCCGCGCGATGGCTGCAAGATGGCGCGGCATGTCGGCGCGGGGCGCATGCAGCAGGCTGAAGCTGGCCCAGACCCCATCGTATCGGCGCTCTGCGCAAAGATCATCGAAACTGCCCTGCCGCGCGGCCACTCCGGGACGCGCCGCCGCCAGCGCCACCATCTCGGGCGAAGCGTCCATCGCCTCGACCCTCAGCCCGGCCTGCGCCATTCGTGCCGCCTCCAGCCCCGGCCCGCAGCCGAGGTCGAGCACATCGCCGCCCTCGGGCAGCGCCGCGATGAAGCTGGTCAGCGTAGGGTATTCGCCCGGACGGGCCAGCGCCTCATAGTCGCGCGCCTTTTGCGCATAGACCCGAAGCGTTTCCTCGTCGCTCACAGGAACACACCCACCGACAGGCAGGCGATCACCGCCGCCGTCAGCGGCACGCGCAGCGCCAGCCACCAGCGCGGCGTCAGCCCCCAGAGCTGGAAGAAGGCGTCGAGCAGCAGCAGGCCGAGAAAGCCGAAGATCAGATTCATCCCCGCCGACACCGGCCCGCCGCCCACCATGAAGAAGGCCCAGAGCGCCGGCAGCACCGACAGCGCGTAGGCCACTGCGGCCTTGCTGCCGCCCGCCTTGGTGGCAAAGCCCCAGAGCACGCCGGACATGAAGGCAAGGATCACCGTGCCATAGGACAGCTGCAGATAGGGCGCGACGAAACGGCTGCCGAGGTTCGCCATGGACCATGCATAAAGGTCATCGCTGTAATGCGTGCCTACCGACCAAAGAAAGGGCAGCAGACCGGCGAGGGCGAGGAACAGCGGGGCGCGGGGGACGGAGCTCATGCGCGGCTCCACAGCGGGAATGGGCGGGGCATGGTCTCTCCTCCGAATGTCTTGGCCGAGGGCGCGGCGGGTCTTGCTCTGGCCGCAAGGTTCCCGATCGCCTCTGCCCTGTCAACGGGCGCAGGCGTTGCTTACGGCGGTCAGCCTGCGGTGATACGATGCCCGGCCTCCGTGAGCAACGCATGCGCCCGGCCCAAGCTCTCGCCGCTGACCAGAAGATAGTCGCGCAGGAATGTGGAGATCACGAAGACGCCGAGCGCTGCCTCCGACAGTGGCTTCACCGCGGCGAGCACCACGCCCGGTTCGTCCAGCCCCGCCAGCGTGTCGACACGGAACGCCCGCCAGCCAAAGCTGCCCTCTGTCCCCGCGGGGACAACGGCGGCGGGGCACACCACCGACAGCTCGTCCGGCGCGCGGGTCAGGCTGACGCAGCCCGAGGTGCCGGTCCAGTCGGGAAAGGGGGCGTCGGGCGGAAGACGCAGGATCGCATGCTCCTGCGGCAGCAGGACCAGCGAGAGCTTTGGCAGGCTCACGCGGGCATGCGCAGGACGCGCGGCACCTTGAACTCGATGTCTTCCTGCGCGGTTTCCACCTGCTCGACGGTCATGTCGTAGCGCGCGCCAAAGGCGGCGACGACCTCGTCGATCAGCACCTCGGGGGCCGAGGCGCCTGCGGTGACACCCACCGTACGGATGCCTTCGAGCGCACGCCAGTCGATGTCATCGGCGCGCTGCACAAGCTGGGCGTAGGAACAGCCCGCCTTGCGCGCCACTTCGACCAGACGCTTGGAGTTCGAGGAATTGGGCGCCCCCACCACCAGCAGCGCGTCGCAGTCGCCCGCGATGGCCTTCACCGCGTCCTGACGGTTGGTGGTGGCGTAGCAGATGTCTTCCTTATGGGGGCCGACGATGGCCGGAAAGCGCTGCTTCAGCGCCGCCACAATATCCACCGTGTCATCGACCGACAGGGTGGTCTGCGTCACGAAGGCGAGCTTTTCGGGATCGCGGACGTCAACATGCGCCACATCGGCGACGGTCTCGACCAACAGCACTTCCCCTTCGGGCAGCTGGCCCATTGTGCCGATCGTCTCGGGGTGGCCCTCATGGCCGATCATGATCATCTGCAGGCCGTTTTCGTGGTGGCGGGCCGCCTCGATATGCACTTTCGACACCAGCGGGCAGGTGGCGTCGACATAGACCATCTCGCGCCGGGCGGCCTCGGCGGGCACGGCCTTTGGCACGCCATGTGCCGAGAAGATCACCGGGCGGTCGAGCGGGCATTCTTCGAGCTCTTCGACAAACACCGCGCCCTTGTCGCGCAGCCCGTCGACGACGAATTTATTGTGCACGATCTCGTGGCGCACGTAGACCGGCGCGCCCCATTTCTCGAGCGCCATTTCGACGATCTTGATCGCCCGGTCGACACCAGCGCAGAACCCGCGCGGCGCGGCCAGATAGAGGGTAAGCGGGGATTTGGTCATGGTCTCGGTCACGAAAGGGCTCGCAGCATCGGTGAGGGCTTTGGCGGACCTTGGATTAAGGGCGCCTGCCGTTACCCCAAGACCTAGTGGCTCTGACCGCGCGGGTCCAGAGGCGCTCAGCCCAGCGTGGCGCTGGTGAGCCACGCAAGGATGATGTAGCGGCCTGTTTTGGCAATCGCCACGAGCGACACGAACAGCCACAGCGGCGTGCGCATGATGCCTGCGACCACGGTGAACCCGTCGCCCAAGGGCGCCCAGCTGAACAGCAGCGACCAGATGCCCCAGCGCGCGTACCAGCGCTGTGCACGATCAAGCTGCGCTTCGGTCAAAGGAAACCACCGCTTGTGCCGGTAATGCTCGAGCCCGACGCCAAGCGCATAGTTGACCACCGAGCCGAGCGTGTTGCCGATGCTCGCCACGAGCACCAGCGCCCAGACCGGAATCTCTGTCCGCAGTTGCAGCCCGGCGAAAATCAGCTCGGACTGGAACGGCAGTATGGTCGCGGCGCCAAACGCCGCGAGGAAGAGGCCGCCAAGACCGGCAGCCTCACTAAGCATTAACTGCGGACCTCATCCCCATAACACCCGCAGTCCCAAATGCATTGTCATCGGGCTTAGTGCCCGTTGGCGACCTCAAAGTTGCGCTCCGCCTGCTGCTCCCGCGGCGGACGCCCGATCACTTCGCGAAGCTCGTCGAGTTCGATGAAGTTATCGGCCTGACGACGAAGTTCGTCAGCGATCATCGGCGGCTGGCTGCGGATCGTCGAGACGACAGAAACGCGCACGCCCTGACGCTGCAGGCTTTCGATCAGCGGCCGGAAGTCCCCATCCCCAGAGAACAGCACGATGTGATCGACGCGCGGCGCCAGTTCCATGGCATCAACGGTCAGTTCGATGTCCATGTTGCCTTTCACCTTACGGCGGCCCTGGGCGTCGGTGTATTCCTTCGCCGGCTTGGTCACCATGGTGAAGCCGTTGTAGTGCAGCCAGTCCACCAGCGGGCGGATCGGCGAATATTCGTCGTTTTCGAGAAGAGCGGTGTAATAGAACGCGCGCACCATCTTGCCGCGGCGCACGAATTCTTGTCGAAGCAGCTTGTAGTCGATGTCGAAGCCGAGGGCTTTGGCGGCTGCGTACAGGTTGGACCCGTCAATGAACAGCGCCAACCGTTCGTCCTTGTAAAACATCAAATGTCCTTTCGAGCAATCAGGGCGCCATGATCCGTGAGTGGGAAAAAATGAGTGTGGGAGGCGCCCATTTCTGAGAGTAAGCCTTTCGATCAGCTTTTCAAGCAGAGCAATATATGCAGAAGGATAGCACGCTAATGGCTTCGGATCAGCAAATACTGGTGGCACTGGGCGCAAACCTGCCCTCCGAAGCAGGATCGCCCCTGCAAACCCTGCGGGCCGCGCTGACCGCTCTTGAAAGCGAGGGTTACACTGTGGAGGCGGTGAGCCGCTTTTATGCAACCCCGTGTTTTCCCGCAGGTTTCGGCCCCGACTATGTCAACGCCTGCGCCCGACTGTCGGGTCCCGGACATCCCGCCGAGGTGCTGGCGGCGCTGCACCGGGTCGAAGCACAGTTCGGGCGCGAAAGAGAAAGACGTTGGGGCAGCCGCACGCTGGATCTTGATCTCATCGCCATTGGCGAAATCGTAATGCCAAATACAACCACGCAGAGCGAATGGCGAAATATTCCGGCAGACAAGCAACAGGGCGTCACGCCGACAGAGCTGATTCTTCCGCACCCGCGCCTGCAGGACCGCGCCTTTGTCTTGGTGCCGCTGCAAGACATCGCCGCTGATTGGTGCCACCCGCTGCTGTCAAAGACGGTTGCGCAAATGTGTGCCGAGCTGCCGCAGGAACAGCGCGCCGAAGTCGTGCCGATGTGATAGAATTGCGCAGAAAAGACGCTCCGTTTGCGCTTGTCAATCTTCAGGCATCGCGGTAGGAGTCTCCGTTCTTACGGTCAACCCAAGGTGAAACGCTCATGGCACGCGTGACGGTAGAAGACTGCGTCGACAAGGTTCCCAACCGGTTCGAGCTGGTGATGCTCGCCTCCCATCGCGCCCGCGAAGTGGCGTCTGGTGCGCCGATCACCGTGGACCGCGACAACGACAAAAACCCGGTGGTCGCCCTGCGCGAAATCGCCGAGGAAACCCAGTCGGCGGATGAACTGCGTGAGCGCCTGATCGAGTCGCATCAGACTCAGATCGAGGTCGATGAGCCCGAAGAAGACAGCATGGCGCTGCTGATGGGCGCCGAGCAGGACAAACCGGTCGAAGACGACATGTCCGAGGAAAAGCTCCTTCGCGCCCTTATGGAAGCGCAGGGAGAGAGCTGAGAGGCTCGGCAGTAGCGGGCCAGGGTAAGGATAGGCGCCCATGATCGCGGCGGAAGACCTTGTTGCACTGGTCCGCAACTACAATCCCAAGACCAATGAAAAGCTGATCCGCGAGGCCTATGACTATGGCCTGCGGATGCATGAAGGGCAGTACCGCCATTCCGGCGAGCTGTACTTCACCCATCCCGTCGCCGTTGCCGCCATCCTCACAGAGCAGCAACTGGACGACGCGACGATCATCACCGCCCTGCTGCACGATACGATCGAGGACACCCGCGCCTCCTATCAGGATGTGGCGGACCGCTTCGGCTCGGAAGTGGCGGATCTGGTCGACGGGGTCACCAAGCTGACCAACCTGCAGCTCTCCTCCTCCGAGACCAAGCAGGCCGAAAACTTCCGCAAGCTCTTCATGGCCATGTCCCGCGACCTGCGGGTGATTCTGGTGAAGCTCGCCGACCGTCTGCACAACATGCGGACGATCAAGGCGATGCGCCCGGAAAAGCAGGTGCAGAAGGCGCGCGAGACCATGGATATCTATGCCCCGCTGGCGGGCCGCATGGGTATGCAATGGATGCGCGAAGAGCTGGAGGATCTGGCGTTCCGGGTGCTCAACCCCGAGGGCCGCGCCTCGATCATCCGGCGCTTCATCAACCTGCAGAAAGAAGCCGGCGATGTGATCCACCGGATCACCGGCGACATGCGCCACGAGCTTGAGGCGGCGGGCATCGAGGCCGAAGTTTTTGGCCGCGCCAAGAAGCCCTATTCGATCTGGCGCAAGATGCAGGAAAAGGGCATGGGCTTTTCCCGCCTGTCGGACATCTACGGCTTTCGGGTGATCACCCGCTCGGAGATGGACACCTATCGCGCGCTCGGCGTGATCCACCAGCGCTGGCGCGCCGTGCCGGGCCGGTTCAAGGATTACGTCAGCCAGCCCAAGTCGAACGGCTATCGCTCGATCCACACCACCGTGTCGGGCCGCGACGGCAAGCGCGTCGAGGTGCAGATCCGCACCCGCCAGATGCATGACGTGGCCGAGACCGGTGTCGCCGCGCATTGGTCCTATCGCGATGGCGTGCGCTCCGAGAACCCCTTTGCCGTCGATCCCGCCAAGTGGATTTCCTCGCTCACCGAACAGTTCGACGCCGAGGAGGATCACGACGAATTCCTCGAGGCGGTGAAGCTCGAGATGTATTCGGACAAGGTGTTCTGCTTCACGCCCAAAGGCGACGTGGTGAAGCTGCCGCGCGGCGCCACGCCGCTCGATTACGCCTATGCGATCCACACCCGCATCGGTTCGGCCTGCGTCGGCGCCAAGGTCGACGGTATCCGCGTGCCGCTCTGGACCCGGCTGAAGAACGGCCAGTCGGTCGAGATCATCACCGCCGAAGGTCAGACGCCGCAGGGCACATGGCTTGATATCGCCACCACCGGCAAGGCGCGCAGCGCCATTCGCCGCGCCCTGCGCGAGGCGGGCCGTGGGCGGTTCATCAAGCTGGGCCAAGAGCTTGCGCGCTCGGCCTTCGAGCATGTGGGCAAGAAATCCACCGACAAAGTGCTGGAAAAGGCCGCGCAGACGCTGCGGATCGAGGATGCCGACGAATTGCTCGCCCGCCTCGGCAGCGCCGAGCTGACCACCCGCGAGGTGGTGCATGCGGTCTATCCCGATCTCACCCCCTCGGACGAACACGAGGTGGAGATGCAGCGCGCCGTCATCGGCCTCGAGCCGGGCACCGGTTTCACCCGTGCGCGCTGCTGTCAGCCGCTGCCGGGCGAGCGCATCATCGGCATCACCAAACGCGGCAAGGGCGTCTTCGTCCATGCCATCGACTGCGAATCGCTGGCCAAATACGAGGATCAGCCGGAGCGCTGGGTCGACCTGCATTGGGCCGATGGCACGCACCCTGCGGCCTATGATGTGAGCCTCGATACAACAGTCGGCAATGACGCTGGCGTGCTGGGGCGTATTTGCACCTTGATCGGCGAGCGCGGGGCCAATATCTCGGACCTGCACTTCATCGACCGGAAACCGGACTTCTTCAGAATTCAGATTGATCTGGAACTGAGGGACGCCGAACACCTCCACTCGGTGATGTCCGCACTCGAAGCCGAAAGCGACGTGGCCTCTGTGAGCCGCCATCGCGATGCCTCCCTGGCGGCCGTGCCTGCCGCCGCGGAGTAGAGACAAAGGGGAAGGGCGCCATTGGTTTTCAAGCGGCGCGACAAACGGCCAGTCTGGAGGGCCGTGCTCGAATTCTTCTGGCCGCGCGGCGGCTGGGGGCGTGCCGCGCGTTATGTCCAGCACCGTCTGCACCGCCTGCCCGACACGCCTGAAACCATCGCCCGCGGCATCTTTGCCGGTGTCTTCACCACCTTCACCCCGCTTTACGGGCTGCATTTCATTGTGGCGGCCACGCTGGCATGGCTGGTGCGCGGCAATATCATCGCGGCGCTGCTCGGGACCTTCTTTGGCAACCCTCTGACCTATGTGCCGATCGGCATCGTGTCGCTGGAGACCGGGTATTTCCTTCTGGGCATCAACCGGCACTCGCCGCATCACGCCTCGCTGCTGGAGAAATTCACCTACGCCGGGCACGACCTGTGGCACAACATCCTTGCCATCTTCACCAGCGACACCACCGATTGGACGAACCTGCGGATCTTCTTCCACGAGGTGTTCTACCCCTATCTGATCGGCGGCATCATTCCGGGCATCATCGCGGGGCTGGTGGCCTACTACCTGTCGGTGCCGGTCATTCGCGCCTATCAAAACCGCCGCCGCGGGGCGCTGAAGAAAAAGCTCGCGGCGTTGAAAAAGAAGCAGAAAGCGGCTGACGAGGGCGGCGCGCCGGACTAGGGTCCGCCGCAGATTGACCCCGTTCGTTCCATCCCCGGAGGATTTCCGATGAGCGACTACGCCGGACGCCTGAGACTGGGCGTCAACATCGACCATGTCGCCACCGTGCGCAACGCGCGCGGCAGCGCCTACCCCTGCCCGCTGCGCGCCGCGAAACTGGCCGAAGAGGCGGGCGCCGATGGCATCACCGCGCATCTGCGCGAAGACCGCCGGCACATCTCGGACGCGGATATCGACGGGCTGATGAGCACTCTGTCGGTGCCGCTCAACTTCGAGATGGCCGCCACCGACGAGATGCAGGCCATCGCGCTGCGCCACAAGCCGCACGCGGTCTGCATCGTTCCCGAAAAGCGCGAGGAACGCACCACCGAGGGCGGGCTGGAAGTGGCGCGCGAAGAAAACCGGCTGGCGCATTTCATCGCGCCGCTGCGCGAGGCAGGCTGCCGGGTGTCGATCTTCATCGCCCCCGACAAGCCGCAGATCGAAGCCGCGCACCGGATCGGCGCGCAGGTCATCGAACTGCACACCGGCGCCTATTGCGACCTGCACGCGGAAGAGAAATTCGCCGAGCGCGACGCCGAGCTTGAGCGCCTGCGCGACATGTCGGCCTTCGCTCATTCGCTGGGGCTCGAGGTGCATGCCGGACACGGGCTGACCTATGACACGGTGACCCCCATCGCCGCCTTCCCCGAGGTGATGGAGCTCAACATCGGCCATTTCCTGATCGGCGAGGCGATCTTCCGCGGTCTCGGCCCGGCGATCACCGAGATGCGCCGCCTGATGGACGCGGCGCGGGCCTGAGGCCCGCCCCCGAACAAAGGAAACTGCCCGGATGATCCTCGGCATCGGCACCGATCTTGCGAATATCGAGCGCATCGAAGCGACGCTGGCGCGCTTCGGGGATCGGTTCCGCAACCGTGTCTTCACCGAGACCGAGCAGCGCAAGGCCGAACGCCGCCGCGATGTCGCGGGCACCTATGCCAAACGCTGGGCCGCCAAAGAGGCCTGCTCCAAGGCGCTCGGCACCGGGCTGCGCATGGGCATCGCGTGGAAGGACATGGCGGTGACCAATCTGCCCACCGGCCAGCCGGTGATGCAGGTGACCGGCTGGGCGAAGGAGCGGCTCGACGCGATGACGCCGGACGGTCACGAGGCGATCATCCATGTCACCCTCACCGACGATCACCCTTGGGCGCAGGCCTTCGTGGTCATCGAGGCCCGCCCCCACGCCCACGCCAAACCCGGGCCGATCACGGAAGGGTAACGCGCGCACAAAACCCTTCGAAGGGTTTTGCAAATCCCTTCGAAGAGATTTGCCACGCGGCAGCCCCCGCTTGACACTCTCCCCTCCCCCGCCCATGAAGCCAAGAAACCAAGGCACATCGAGGCACAGGGGCGGATTTCCATGGCGAAAGAAGAGAAATCGGGCGGGATCTGGGAAACCGTCAAGACGGTGTTCTGGGCGCTGGTCATCGCGGGCGTCTTCCGCACGCTGTTCTTCCAGCCGTTCTGGATTCCCTCGGGCTCGATGAAGGACACGCTGCTGATCGGCGACTTCCTCTTCGTCAACAAGATGACCTACGGCTATTCCTACGCCTCCTGCCCGTCGATCCGCCTGAACTCCATCGGCATCGACATCGACGCACGCGACATCTGCGGCTTTCTTGACGGCGACAACACCCGCCTGTTCGGCTCCGAGCCCGAGCGCGGCGACGTGGTGGTCTTCCGCCACCCGGTCAATGGCACCGACTTCATCAAGCGGGTGATCGGCCTGCCCGGCGATCAGATTCAGGTCAAGCAGGGTCTGCTCTACATCAACGGCACCCCTGTCGAGGTCGAAGCCAACGGCACCTTCACCGAAACCGCCGAGCCGCAGGGCCCGCAAGGTCTGCGTCCGCGCTGCGAGAACGGCCCGGTCGGCACCGGCGGGGTCTGCGAGAAATCGCGCTGGACGGAAACGCTGCCCAACGGCGTGAAGCATGATATCCTCAACATCGGCATGCAGGGGTCGGACAACACCCCGATCTACACCGTGCCCGAGGGTCATTTCTTCATGATGGGCGACAACCGCGACAACTCTGCCGACAGCCGCGTGCCCAATGCCGCGGGCGGCGTCGGCTTCGTGCCCTTCGAGAACATCATCGGCAAGGCGACGCGCGTCATGTTCTCCTCTGCGGGCCGGTCGATGCTGTTCTTCTGGACCTGGCGCTCCGACCGGTTCTTCCACAAGATCACATGAAGCGTTCCGCCGAGATAGAAGCACTTGAGCAGCGGCTCGGGCACCGGTTCGACCGGCCCGAGCTTCTGCGCCGTGCCGTCACCCATTCGTCGATGTCCGGCCCCGGCCGCGAAGACAACCAGCGGCTCGAGTTTCTCGGCGACCGCGTGCTCGGCCTCGTGATGGCCGAAGCGCTGCTCTCCGAGGACCGCAAGGCCAGCGAGGGTCAGCTTGCGCCGCGCTACAACGCGCTGGTGCGCAAAGAGGCCTGCGCCGAAGTGGCGCGCGAGGTCGATCTGGGCGCGGCGCTGAAACTGGGCCGCTCCGAGATGATGTCGGGCGGGCGGCGCAAGCAGGCGCTTCTGGGCGATGCGATGGAAGCGGTGATCGCCGCGGTCTATCTGGACGGCGGCTTCGAAGTGGCGCGCGAGATGATCCTGCGGCTTTGGGGCGAACGTGTCTCGACCGTGCAGCAGGATGCGCGCGACCCCAAGACCTCGCTGCAGGAATGGGCGCAGGCGCGCGGCATGACCCCGCCTGCCTATGTCGAGACCTCGCGCTCCGGCCCCGATCACGCGCCGGTCTTCACCATCGAGGTGCGGCTGACCTCGGGCCAAAGCGCGCAGGCCACCGCCGGCTCGAAGCGCAAGGCCGAACAGGAAGCCGCCGCGACGCTGCTTGCAAACCTCACCGCAGATGGCTGACAGCGCCGCCCCGCGGCTGAGCGGCAATGCCACCGGAGCGGCCTTCATGGTGCTGGCCATGACGCTTTTCGCCGTTGAGGACGCGCTGTTCAAATCCGTGACCCCCGGCCTGCCGCCGGGCGAGGCGACGGTGATCTTCGGCCTTACCGGCATGAGCCTTTACGTCGCCATGACCATGCGCGCGGGCGAGGCAGTGCTGCATCCGGCCATGTTCCGCTCGCAGCTGATGATCCGCACCTTCTTCGAGATCATGGGGCGGCTCTTCTTCGCGCTGTCGCTGGCCTTTACGCCGCTGTCGGTCACCTCTTCGATCCTGCAGGCCGCGCCGCTGGTGGTCACCGCCGGGGCCGCGCTGCTGCTCAAAGAGCCGGTTGGCCCGCGCCGCTGGGCCGCCATGGCGGTGGGCTTCATCGGCGTTCTGCTGATCGTGCGGCCCACCCCCGAGGCTTTCCGCCTCGACGCGCTGCTCTCGCTGGCGGCGATGTTCGGCTTTGCCATGCGCGATCTTTACACCCGTGCTGCGCCGCCCGCCGTCTCGGCCAAGCAACTGGGCGTGCTGGGCTTTGCGGTGGTCACCGTCGCGGGGCTGCTGCTGCTGCCCTTCGATCCGGCCCCGCCGCGCCTGCCGCAAACCTCCGAGATCTTGCGTCTGCTGGCCACCGGCGTGGTGGGCGTCACCGCCTATACCGCGCTGACCCGTGCGATGCGCACCGGCGAGGTCTCGGTGGTTGCGCCGTTCCGCTATTCCCGGCTGCTGGTGGCGCTGGTCTTTGCCTATTTGCTCTTCGGCGAGCGCCCGGATCTCTGGACGCTTGCAGGAGCACTGCTGATTGTCGTCTCGGGATGCTATACGTTGATCCGCAGCGGCCGCTCTGGCCCCGCGCCGCAAAAGCCTGTAAGGGCCTCTGATCGTCAGTAACGGATACGCCCCAATGACCACACGCGCCGGATTTGTCGCCCTGATCGGCGAGCCCAACGCGGGCAAGTCGACCCTCACCAACCGCATGGTGGGAGCCAAGGTCTCGATCGTCACCCACAAGGTGCAGACCACCCGCGCTCGCATTCGCGGCGTGGCCCTCGAAGGTGACAGCCAGCTTGTGTTCGTCGACACGCCGGGCCTGTTCAAACCGCGCCGTCGGCTCGACCGCGCCATGGTGGCGGCGGCATGGGGCGGCGCGTCGGATGCGGATGTGATCGTGCTGCTGATCGAGGCGCACCGCGGCATGACCGACGGGGTAAAGGCGATCCTCGAAGGTCTGCGCGACCTGCCGCAGGGGCGCACGGTGGCGCTGGCGATCAACAAGATCGACCGGGTGAAGGCCGAGGATCTGCTGGCGCTGACCCAGAAGATGAACGACGCCTACACATTCGCCGAGACCTTCATGATCTCTGCCGAGCGCGGCCATGGGGTCGACACGCTGCGCAAATGGCTGGCCGAACAGCTGCCCGAGAGCCCGTGGCTCTATCCCGAGGATCAGATCGCCGACCTGCCGATGCGCATGATCGCCGCCGAGATGACCCGCGAGAAGCTCACCCTGCGCCTGCATCAGGAACTGCCGTACCAGCTGACGGTCGAGACCGAGAACTGGGAAGAGCGCAAGGATGGCTCCGCCCGCATCGACCAGATGATCTATGTCACCCGCGACGGCCACAAGGGCATCGTGCTGGGCAAGAAGGGCGAGACGATCAAGGCCGTGTCGCAGGCTGCCCGCGCCGAGCTTGAAGAGTTCCTCGGCCGCAAGGTGCACCTTTTCCTGCAGGTGAAGGTCCGCGAGAACTGGCTCGAAGACGCCGAGCGCTATTCCGAGATGGGCCTCGATTTCAAGGACGGCAATGCCTGAGCCTCGGCTCGCCACGCATGTCTGGGTCGGGGGCTACCTGCGGCTTTTGTCGCTGCAGGACATCCCCGCCTATGTCACCGCCCATGGCGATGACACCGCGGGCGCGGTGATCGTCAAGCTCGCCACGCTCGACGGGCTGGCGGTGGCCTATTCCCGCGAATGGGACCTGATGACCGGCGCGCGCCGCTGGGCCGTGCTGGCCGAAGGGCCGGAATATGAGGTCGATGCGCGCGTGAGCAAACAGCGCGAGTTCGACCCCGATCTCTGGGTCATCGAGCTTGAGGACCGTCAGGGGCGCCATCTGCTCGATCAGATGGACGGCTGAGAAACCGCCCCAGCGCCACCATCCCCAGCCCGCCGAGCCAGAAGCTCAGCCCCAGCGCGACGCACCACAGCCCCACCCCCGGCCAGCCGACCTCATGCGGGTCGATGAAGAAATAGGGGTGCCGCCCGTCGAACTCGCCGCGGATCAGCGCGTAGCTGACATAGAGCAACGGCCAGAGCAGCCAGTACACCGCATGCCGCGGGGCCAGCCCGTCCTTGCGCGCCAGCATCAGCCACCAGACCACGACCGCGGTGGGCACGAAGGTGTGCACCGCCATGTCCGACCACCAGCGGATGCCATCGAGCGGGCGCGCCAGCAGCCCGTGGTAGACGATGGCGACGATGAGAATCCACAGCGTTACGGCGGCGGTCCACCACGGCCTTGGCCGGTGGCCACCAGCGATGGCGGCAAAAGTCACCGCGACCATGAGGTTCGTGAGGATGGTGAAATAGCGCCCCAGCCGCCAGAGCTCTTCCCAGACCTCGCGGTCTGGCCTGCGGTCCAGCCCCACATGCACCTGCAGCCACAGCGCGCCGAAGGCGAGCACGGCGATGAGCAGGGCAGTCAGGCGGCGTGTCTGGGTCATGGCATGTCTCCGGGGTCGTCCATGCTACTGCAAAGCGGGGATTATTGCGAGATCAAGCGAAGGCGCGTCACACCGAGGTGAAACCGGCGGAGGTTGGACACCGCAGAGGCCCTTGGCAGCCTAGGGCACAAATCCGAGGCTTTCGTGACAGCCCCCTCATCCCGCAGCACCGCGCCGAGGTATGCCGTGCCCCCTCTTGCCCCCACAGGGCCAAAGCCCGACAGTGCGCGCATGGAATGGCGCGACACCGGCATCCTTCTGACCTCGCGCAGGCACGGCGAAAGCTCGGCCATCCTCGAGGTCTTCACGCCAAATCACGGGCGGCACTTGGGTGTGCTGCGCGGTGGAGCCTCGCGCCGGATCGCGCCCAGCCTGCAGCCCGGCGCCCAGCTTGACCTGACGTGGAAGGCCCGGCTCGAGGATCACATGGGCGCCTTCACCGCCGAGCCGCAGCGCTCGCGCGCCGCCAATGCGCTGTCGGACCGCCTGTCGCTGGCCGGGCTCAACGCGGTCTGCGCGCTGCTCAGCTTCTCGCTGCCCGAGCGCGAGGCGCACCCCAAGCTCTATGCCCGCACCGAGCAGCTTCTGGATCTGCTGCCCGAGCGCGATCTCTGGCCGCTAGCCTATCTGCGTTGGGAAATGGCGTTACTCGACGAGATGGGTTTTGGCCTTGATCTGTCGGCCTGCGCGGTGCGCGGCACCAATGAAGAGCTGTGTTTCGTCTCGCCCCGCACCGGCCGCGCAGTCTCACGTCAGGCTGCGGGCAAATGGGCCGACCGGCTGCTGCCCCTGCCCGACATTCTCAAAGGCGAAGGCCCCGGCGGCGACGGCGAGGTCCTCGAAGCGCTGCGCACCACGGGCTTCTTTCTCGAAAGCCATATGGCCCCCACATTGCGCGACCGTCCGCTGCCGCAGGCCCGCGCCGCCTATGTCGAGCGATTTCGCCGCAGCACCGACGCGTGAGGCGTCTTTCCCCGCCCGATAAACCGCGCTACGTAAGGCGCATGCGCTGGAACCTGCCAAATATCCTCACCGCCCTTCGCCTGCTCGCCGCTCCCGGCGTGGCGGTGATGTTTCTTTATTTTTCGCGACCGCTGGCCGATTGGTTTGCGCTGCTGCTGTTTGTCGGCGCCGCGATCACCGATTGGTTCGACGGCTATCTCGCCCGGCTCTGGGGGCAGGAAAGCAAGATCGGCGCCATGCTCGATCCCATCGCTGACAAGGCGATGGTGGTGATCGCGCTGATGGTGATCGTCGGCTATTCGTCGATGTCGCCGTGGCTGGTGCTGCCCGCGACAATGATCCTCTTCCGCGAGGTCTTTGTCTCGGGGCTGCGCGAATATCTCGGCGATGTGGCGGGCACGCTGAAGGTGACCAAGCTGGCCAAGTGGAAAACCACCTTCCAGATGATCGCCATCGCCACCCTCTTTGCGCAGGGCGTGTTCGAGCATTACCTTGCTCTCAGCATCGAGGCGCTGGACGATCGCGTGGTGACCCGCGCGCTGGATGCTGGCGGCGCCGATCCGCATGGGCTGCGCTGGCAGGAGACCGGGATGATCTGGTCCGGCCACCTTGGCCTCACGCTGTTGTGGATCGCCGCCTCGCTGACGATGATCACCGGCTGGGACTATTTCACCAAGGCCCTGCCGCATCTGAAGGATGACCGCTGATGGACCTTCTGTATTTCGCATGGGTGCGCGAGCGCATCGGCCTGCCGAAAGAGCGGATCGAAACCGAAGCCGCCACAGTCAACGAGTTGATCGAGGAACTGCGCGGGCGCGAAGAGCGCTACGCCATGGCCTTTTCCGACCTTTCGGCGCTGCGCGTGGCGCTGGATCAGGAACTGTCGGAATTCGACGCCCCGCTTGCGGGCGTGCGCGAGGTGGCCTTCTTTCCGCCGATGACCGGGGGCTGAGCCCATGGCGATCCGCGTTTCCGTGCAGGAAGAGCCCTTTGATTTCGGGGCCGAGGCTGAGGGCTTCGCCGCGGGCCGCACCGACATGGGCGCCGTGGTGACCTTCACCGGCGTGGTGCGCGACGTGTCGGGCACGCTCGAGACCATGGAGATCGAGCATTATCCGGGCATGACCCAAAAAGCGCTGGAGAAAATCGCCGCCGAGGCGGAGGCGCGCTGGGATCTTGGCGAAGTACTGGTGATCCACCGCTATGGCCGCATGGGTCCGGGCGAGCGCATCATGATGGTCGCCACCGCCTCGAAGCACCGCGGCCATGCTTTCGAGGCCGCTGAGTATCTGATGGACTATCTCAAATCCCGCGCGCCCTTCTGGAAGAAGGAAAGCGGCGCGGAGGGCACCTCATGGGTCGCCGCCAAGGATGAGGACGAGGACGCGCTTTCGCGCTGGTAGGCGCCCCGCTAAGGCGAGGCTATCCTTCCGTCGCGCTTGAGAGATGGCGTGAGTGGTCATATGATCTGACCAATTCCCGCCTCTCAGGACCCTTCCGATGCCCTTTCGCCCCGTCCAGTCCGAGAAACTGTCCAGCGCCGTGGTGCGCCAGATCGAAGAGCTGATCCTGCGCGGCATCCTGCGCCCAGGCGAGCGCCTGCCTGCCGAGCGCGAACTGTCGGAACGGCTCGGCGTGTCGCGCCCCTCTCTGCGCGAGGCGGTGGCCGACCTGCAGGGCCGCGGCCTGCTGGAGACTCGCGCCGGTGCGGGCATTTTCGTCACCGAAGTGCTGGGGTCGGCTTTCTCGGACGCGCTGATCCAGCTTTTCGAAAAGCACGACGAGGCGGTCTTTGACTATCTCAGCTTCCGGCGCGACATGGAGGGGCTGGCGGCCGAGCGCGCGGCGCTGCACGGCACGCCATCGGACCTGAAGGTGATCGACGCGCTTTTCACCCGCATGGAAGCGGCGCATCAGAAGCGCAACCCCTCCGAGGAAGCGCGGCTCGATGCGGATTTCCACCTCGCGATCATCGAAGCCAGCCACAATGTCATCATGCTGCATATGATGCGCTCGATGTATCAGCTGCTGCGTGAGGGCGTGTTCTACAACCGCTCGATCATGTTCAAGCAACGCACCACGCGCGAGGCGCTGCTGGAGCAGCACCGGGCGATCAACGCGGCGCTGCAGGCGCGCGATGCCACGGCGGCCCGCGCGGCGGTGCAGGCGCATCTGGGGTATGTGGAGGCGGCGCTGGCCGCCGATCGCAAGGCGACACGCGACGAGGATGTGGCGCGGCAGCGCTATGACCGGGTGACCAGCCGAGGTTGAGTGGGGACACAGGGGGGCGCTGCCCCCCTCGCCCGTGCCGGGCTCACCCCCCGGCGTATTTTCAAAGAGAAGAAGATCAGCTGATCGGCGTCGGCGCCCCAGTGGCCATATTGGTGCCGATGTAGGGCTGTTTAGCGCCCTTCCAGCCGCCGAAGCCGCCCTCCATATGCGCCACGCGCGAGAAGCCCGCGGCGATGGCGGCGCGCGCCACTTTCTCGGACCGCACACCCGAGCCGCAGTGGAAGACGATGCGCTTGTCGCTCTGGCCCGGCAGCTTGTCGGCGCGGAAGAAGGCCATGGGCATCAAGAGCGCGCCTTCGATGTGCTCGAACATATATTCCTGCGGCGTGCGCACGTCGATCAGCACGATCTCGCCCTTGTCGAAGGCCTCGGCCACCTCGTCCACCGACCATGTTTCGAGCAGGGCGCTGCCCACTTCTTCGGTCTTCATGACGGGACTCCTTTCATATCGCGATTTCTGAACCTGTCCTGACAATTGGTCTTGCCCACGCCAATGACAAGGGGGGCGGCGCGAGCGCCGTAATAGACGCCCGATTTCCGGCGGCGCGCCGCGCAGGGATCAGGTAGAGTCGCGCCATGCTGTTTGCTCTTCCAGATCCCGACACGCTCTATCAGGCGCTGCTCGACCGGGACCCGTCGTTTGACGGGCGGGCCTACGTCGGCGTCGCCTCGACCGGCATCTTCTGCCGCCTGACCTGCCCGGCCCGAAAACCGCTGCGCGAGAACTGCAGCTTTTTCGAGACCGTGGGCGAATGCATCACCGCGGGCTTCCGCCCCTGCAAGCGCTGCCATCCGCTGGCGCCCATGGCCAAGGGTGATCCGGTTATTGCCAAGCTGCTGCAAGCGCTGGACGCGCGCCCCGCCTTCCGCTGGTCCGAGCCGGATCTGGTGGCCATGGGGCTTGATCCCTCGACCGTGCGCCGCGCCTTCAAGCGGCAGTTCGGCATGACCTTCCTCGAAATGGCCCGGCAGCGGCGGCTGCGCGAGGGGTTCACCGCGCTGGCCTCGGGCGCGCCGGTGATCGAGGCGCAGCTGGATGCCGGGTTCGAGAGCGCCTCGGCCTTCCGCGCGGGCTTTGCCAAGGCGCTTGGGGTGGCGCCGGGCGCCTTGAGGCCGGATGCCATGCTGCGCGCCGATTGGATCGAGACACCGCTGGGCGACATGGTCTCGGTCTGCTCCAAGAGCCATCTGCACCTGCTCGAATTCATGGACCGCAAGGCGCTGCCGCGCGAGCTGGAAAAGCTGCGCAAGGGCGCGGGCGGCGAGATCGGCGTGGGGCAGTTCGCGCCATCGGAGCAGATCCGCGATGAGCTGGCGCGGTTCTTCGCCGGGGAGAGCGCGCAGTTCGACACACCGCTGGCGCTGCATGGCTCGGAGTTCACCAAATCGGTCTGGCGCGCCCTGCGCGAGATCCCGGCGGGCGAGACACGCAGCTACGGCGCGCTGGCGCAGGCGCTGGGGCGGCCCACGGCCACGCGGGCGGTGGCGCAGGCCAATGGTGCCAACCAGATCGCGCTGGTGATCCCCTGCCACCGGGTGATCGGGGCCGACGGCTCGCTCACCGGCTATGGAGGCGGGCTTTGGCGCAAGCAACGGCTGCTGGAGATCGAGCGCGGCTACCTCGGCGGCTGAGGTCTTGCGCCCTGCCGCGGCGCGCAATACCTCTTCGCCATGCGCACTCTCGAGAACATCATCAGCGACCGCGGCTCCAAATATGCCGTCTCGGGCGGGCCCTGCGCCTCGGAGGAGGAGGCCAAGGCCTTCCTCAAAGAGTTGAAGCGCAACAAGAAGTTCGCCAAGGCCACGCATAACACATGGGGTCTGCTGACCGAGGACGCGCCGATCAAGAACGATGATGGCGAGAGCGGCGCGGGCATGGTGATCCTGCGCATGCTCGAGCGTGAGGGGCTGAAGGGCCACATCATCGTGGTGACCCGCTGGTACGGCGGCAAGCATCTGGGCGGCGATCGGTTCCGCCACGTGCAGGATGCGGTGCGCACCTATATCGAGAGCATGGAATGAGCGCCCCGGATCAGCTGTTCGAACGGCTGGCCCGGTCGAAGTTCCGCAGCCGCTTTCGCCTTGGCCCCGAGGAACGGGCCTATGCCGACGCAAAGGGCCGCGAGACGATCCTCTCGCATGCGCGCGATTTCATCGCGGACCGGCTGGCCCCGGCGGAGCCGCGCAACGACGGCAAGCAGACGCCCATGCGCGGCCATCCGGTGTTCATCGCCCAGCACGCCACGGCGACCTGCTGCAGGGGATGTCTGGCGAAATGGCACGGGATGCCGGCGGGGCGCGCGTTGAGCAAGGACGAGCAGGCGCAGGTGGTTGCGGTGATCCTTATGTGGGTCGACCGGCAGATGGGCTATAGGGCATGAGAGGTCTGGCATGAGCAAGGGCACACCGGCCACGCAGGCGCTGATGCGCGCCAAGGTGGCGTTCGAGTTGCTGGAGTACGACTATGTCTCCGGGCAGGCGCAGATCGGACTGCATGCCGCCGAGGCGATTGGCTGGGACCCCGACAAGGTGCTGAAGACCCTGATGGTTGAAGTTGACGGCAAGCCCTGCTGCGCGGTCATCCCCTCGGGGGGCTCGCTGTCGATGAAGCGGGTGGCCAGCGCCTTTGGCGGCAAGTCGGCGCAGATGATGGACCCCGCCAAGGCCGAGCGGCTGACGGGGATGCACACCGGCGGGATCAGCCCTTTCGGGCAAAAGAAGCGCGCGCCCGTGGTCTTTGAGGCTGCCGCGATGGGGGCCGAGCGGATCGTGCTCAACGGCGGCAAGCGCGGGCTGATGGTGGTGGTTGCGCCGGGGGATGCGCTGGCCGTCTCGGGCGGAGAAGCGGCGCCTCTGGCGGCGGATTGAGCGCCCTGCGCCCCGTTCCAGAATCGCGCGAACCCTGCTAGGTATGGTGGCATGAACACCCACACCCCCAATATGCGTCCTGTTATTCGTCAGCTCGACGACGCCGCCATCAACCGCATCGCCGCTGGCGAGGTGGTGGAACGTCCTGCGTCGGCGGTGAAGGAACTGGTGGAGAATGCCGTCGACGCAGGGGCCACCCGCGTCACGGTCGAGATCGCCGATGGCGGCAAGACGCTGATCCGGGTGACCGACGATGGCTGCGGCATGGGCGCGGATGAGCTTCCGCTGGCGCTGTCGCGCCACGCCACCTCGAAGATCGACGGCTCGGACCTGCTGAACATCCACAGCTTCGGCTTCCGCGGCGAGGCGCTGCCCTCGCTGGGCGCGGTGGGGCGGCTGACCATCCAGAGCCGCATTCCGGGTGAGGAAGGCGCAGAGATCAGCGTCTCGGGCGGGCAGATGGGTGCGGTGAAACCGGCGGCCCTGAACCGCGGCACGGTGGTCACGCTGCGCGATCTCTTCTTCGCCACCCCGGCCCGGCTGAAGTTCCTGCGCACCGACCGTGCCGAGATGATGGGCATCTCGGACGTGATGAAGCGCATCGCCATGGCCGAACCCTCGGTCGCCTTCACCCTGCGCGACGTGTCGCAGGGCAAGGACCGGGTGACCTTCCGCGCCGACTCGGTCTCGGGCGATCTTTTCGACGCGCTGCGCGGGCGGCTCTCGCAGGTGCTGGGCGCCGAGTTCACCGAGAACGCGCTGGCCATCGACGCCGAGCGCGAGGGCTTCCGGCTGACCGGCTACGCCGCCCTGCCGACCTATTCGCGCGGCTCGTCGGTGGCGCAGCATCTTTTCGTTAACGGTCGCCCGGTGCAGGACAAGCTGCTGCATGGCGCGCTGCGCGGCGCCTATGCCGACTACCTCAGCCGCGAGCGGCACCCGGCGGTGGCGCTGTTTGTCGACTGCGATCCGCATAAGGTGGACGTGAACGTGCACCCGGCGAAATCCGAGGTGCGCTTTCGCGAGCCTGGCATCGTGCGCGGGCTGATCGTCTCGGCGCTGCGTCATGCGCTGGCTGAGGCGGGGCACCGCGCCTCGAGCACCGTCGCCTCCGAGACGCTGGCGGCGCTGCGCCCCGAGATGCGCGCACCGCTTCCGGATGGCCAGCAGATGCCGCTGCACCAGCAGCCCTCGCAGACCGACAGTTTTGGTGCCTATGGCGGCGGCGCGCCGCTGGGTGCGCCGCAGCAGGCCATCAGCAGCCCACGCGTCTACCAAATGGACCGTCCGTCGGCAGGCGCGCGCAGCGCCGCCTATGCCGCGCAGGCCCCCGATCCCAACTTCGTCCCGGCCCCGCCGCGCGTGCCGCAGCCGCAGGGCTTTGCCGAGATGCAGGGCAGCTGGTCGGGCCGCGTGGTCGAAGACGCTCCGGCCGAGCCCGAGGCCGCCCATCTGCCGCTTGGCGCGGCGCGCGGGCAAGTGCACGAGAATTACATCATCGCCCAGACCGAAAGCGGCATCGTCATCGTCGATCAGCACGCGGCGCATGAACGGCTGGTCTATGAAAAGCTCAAGCGCCAGATGGCCGAACGCGGCGTCGCGGCGCAGGCGCTGCTGATCCCCGAGATCGTCGAGCTGTCGCAGGACGACCTTTCGCGCATCCTCGATATCGCCGAGGACCTGGGCCGCATGGGTCTGTCGGTCGAGCCCTTTGGCGGCTCGGCGCTGGCAGTGCGCGAAACCCCGGCGATCCTTGGCGAGGTCAACGCCGAGGCGCTGATCAAGGACATCCTCGACGAGCTTTCGGACTACGGCAGCTCGCAGTTGGTGCAGGAAAAGCTCGAGGCGATCCTCAGCCGCGTCGCCTGCCACGGCTCGATCCGTTCGGGCCGCCGGATGCGCGCCGAAGAAATGAACGCCCTGCTGCGCGAGATGGAGGCGACGCCCCATTCCGGCCAGTGCAACCACGGGCGCCCCACCTATGTCGAACTGCGGCTCTCCGATATCGAGAGGCTGTTCGGCCGCACATGATCGAAATCGCCGGGCAGAGCATCGCCGCGAGTGACCCGCGCCTCTGGGCCGCTGCCGGGGCGGCGCTGCTTGCGGTCCTGATGATCATGGCGATCCGCGCCTCGAACCGCGCCGCCCGCCTTGGCTACCCGCTCAGCCAGCTGTCGCAGCGGGTGCAGGCGCTGTCCGAAGGGCAGGAACGGCTTTCGGGCGGGTTGCACCATGTCTCCGAGGCGCAGGTCAAAAGCCAGAACGCCATGCTGCAATTGATGGAAAAGCGGCTGGCGCAGGTGCAGCAGAGCATGACTGAGAACCTGCACGGCAATGCCCGCCGCACCGCGCATTCGCTGGGCCAGTTGCAAGAGCGGCTGAAGACCATCGATCAGGCGCAGGAGAACATCACCCGGCTCTCGGGCGACGTGCTGTCGCTGCAGGACATCCTGTCGAACAAGCAGACCCGCGGTGCCTTTGGCGAGATCCAGCTGCGCGACATCGTCACCCAAGCCCTGCCCGCCGACAGCTACCGGCTGCAGGCCACCCTGTCGAACGGCCGCCGCGCCGATTGCCTGATCAAGCTGCCGGAGCCGCCGGGTCATATCGTCATCGACGCGAAATTCCCGCTCGAAGCCTATGAGATGCTGCGCCGCGCCGAGACGCCCGAGGCCAAGCAGCGCGCATCTCAGGCCTTCCGCATGTCGGTGCGCAAGCACATCCGCGACATCTCGGACCGCTACATCCTCGATGGCGAGACCGCCGAAAGCGCGCTGATGTTCCTGCCCTCCGAGGCGGTCTATGCCGAATTGCACGGCAACTTCCCCGAGATGGTGCGCGAAGGCTTCGGCATGAAGGTCTGGATCGTCTCGCCGACCACCTGCATGGCCACGCTCAACACGCTTCGCGCGGTGCTGAAAGACGCGCGGATGCGCGAGCAGGCGGGCGCCATCCGCCGCGAGCTAGCGCTGCTCGCGCAGGACATGGACCGGCTCGGTGCGCGCGTGGAGAACCTCGACCGGCACTTCGGCATGGCCGCGCGGGATCTCTCGGAAATTCGCACCAGCGCCGAGAAAGCCGGGCGCCGTGCCCAAAAACTGGACAATTTTGATTTCGAAGATCTGGCGCCCGAGGGTCAGATCGTGCCATTGCCACGGCAGACCTGACTTTCCGTTCGACTCGCCAAGGACATGACGATGATTGCCCGCCTGACCGGCCTTGCCCTTGCGGCCCTGCTCGCCGTTCCCGGCTTTGCCGAAGAGGGCGCGACCGCCGTCGGTGTCAGTACCATGGTCCGGCCCGAGGCGAACTTCGACCGCGGCATTTCGATGACCATCTGGTACCCCGCACAAAGCGATGCGGGCGCCTCGGAACTCGTCGGCCGCAATGCCGTGTTCGAGGGCACCCCCGCGCAGCGCGAAGCCTCGCCGCAGCCCGGCAAGCTGCCGCTGGTCCTGCTGTCGCACGGCGGGCTGCGCTCCGCCGAGCAGAGCGGCGCGTGGCTGGCCGCGAAACTGGCGGCGGGCGGGTTCATTGTCGCCGAGGTCAGCGGCCAGCGCCCGCGCGATCAGGCCAGCGCGGTGGGCGAGATCTGGCGGCGTCCGGCGGAAATGGCTCAGGCGCTTGATCTGCTGCTGAGCGATCCCGACTGGCAGATGCGCATCGACGAGACCCGCGTAGCGGTGGCCGGTGTCGCGCTTGGCGGCACGGCAGCGCTGATGCTGGGCGGCGGACAGATTGATACCGCGGCCTATGCGCGCAACTGCGACTCCTCGCATCCCGCGCCCGATTGCGACTGGTTTGCCGAGGGCGGCGTCGATCCGGCCAGTGTCGATGTGCAAGCCCTCTCGCTCGAGCGGCGCGACCCTCGGGTCCGCGCGGTGCTCGCATTGGCGCCGGAGTATCTCGCCGAGTTCCGCCCCGAGACGCTGGCGCCGCGCCGCGCGGCGACGAAGGTCTATGGGCTTGCCGAGCCTGCCGCCGGAGAGACGCGCCTCGCGGTGCAAGCCGGAATCGAGGTGCGCCCGCTGGAGGATGCCCGGCTCTACGACCTCTTTGCCCGCTGCACGCCCGATGGCGCCAAGCTGCTGGAAGAAGAAGGCGGCGATCCCGCGCTCTGCGGCAGCACCGCCGAGGACCGCGCGGCGGTCCATGACGCGGTGGCCTCCGACGCGCTGCACTTCCTGCACCGCGCGCTTGGCCTTACCGGCTGACACTGACCGGCTGACACGCCGCTGATCTCCACCCGCCGCTTGTCGCAGATCAAGGTGGGGGTGTAGGCTTTTCTCCATGGTGTGCGCGAAGAAAGGAGACGCGCCATGGAAGAAATCAGCGTCCGCACAATTGCCGCCGTGATCCTGATGGCCCGCGAGATCGAGCGTGCCGAGGGCGAGCTGCGCGGCTTCATCGACCGCATGAGCGAAGAGGAGCAGGCCGCGCTGGTCGCGGTGATGTGGATCGGCAGAGATGCCTTCGATGCCGACGAATGGGCCGAGGCCTATCGCACCGCGCTCACCGAAGCCTCTACGCCCACCGCCGACTATCTGATCGGCACGCCGCATCTTGCCGACCATCTCGAAGCCGGGCTCGAAGCCCTCGGCTTTGATCCCGAGGACGAGGAGGACGAGTTGCTGAACCGCGGTCGCTGAGCTGCTTCAGCGCAGCGCGCGGCCCTTGACGATGGCACTGTCGCCGAACCGCGCGCGGATCGCATCCGTCGCCCGTTCCGCCGCCGCGCGCCTGCCCGCGTCCGGGTCCAGCAAATCGCCGCCGCGATCGGCCTGTTCGGCGTCCACCAGTTCGGAAATCCCTGCCCCCAAAAGCCGCCACGGTCCCTGCCGCTCCAGCGTGTCGAGCATGGCGCGCGCCGTGCGGTAGATACGGTCGGCCATTTGCGTGGCATCGCCATCTGCCAGCGACTGCCGTCGGGTGATCAGCTTGAAATCGGCGCGTTTGACCTTCAGCGTCACCACCCGCCCCGCAAGCCCCTTGGCCTTGGCGCGGTCCGCGACCTTCTCGCACATGCGCCAGAGGTGCCCGTCGAGCAAATCGGGATCACCGGTGTCTTCGGAGAACGTGGTCTCGTTGGAGATGCTTTTGACCGGCGCGTTGCGCGTCACCCGGCGGCTGTCCTCGCCGCGGGCCAGATGCCACAGGCGCTGCCCCATCGAGCCGAAGCGCTGGATGAGATCGCGCTGCTCCCAGCGCAGCAAATCCTCGAAGGTGCGGATCCCGGCGCGCTCCAGCGCCTCCTGCGAGGCCATGCCGACACCCCAGATCATCCGCACCGATTTGGGCCGCAGGAACTCGGCGGTCTCGGCCTTGCCGATCACCGAGAACCCATGCGGCTTGTCGAGGTCCGAGGCAATCTTGGCGAGGAATTTATTGTGCGACAGGCCGACCGAGCCGGTGACCCCCAGCTCCTCGCGCATGCGTTTGACCAGACGCGCCATCATCACCGCGGGCGGATGGCCATGCAGCCGCGCCGTGCCGGTAAGGTCGAGAAACGCCTCATCCAGCGACAGCGGCTCGATCGCCGGGGTCAGCTCTTCCATCAGCGCCCGGATCTGCCGCGAGACCTCGACGTAAAGCTCCATACGCGGTTTCACCACCACCGCGTCGGGGCAGAGCTTCAGCGCCTGAAACATCGGCATGGCAGAGCGCACGCCGCGGATGCGCGCCACGTAGCAGGCGGTGGAGACCACCCCGCGCTTGCCGCCGCCGACGATCACCGGCTTGTCGGCAAGCTCGGGATTTTCGCGTTTTTCGACGGTTGCATAGAAGGCATCGCAATCCATATGGGCGATGGAGAGGTCCCAAAGCTCCTCATGCCGCACGATCCGCGGGCGCCCGCAGGACGGGCAGCGCGATCCGTGGTCAAACTCGGTGAGGCAATCGCGGCAGAGCGCGGGCATGGGGGGATCTTTCGATGTGAAGATGCTACGGGGGAACTATAGAATAGCTTCCCGGGCGGCTGCCACAGTCACCAGTACAGGATTTGCGAAAGGCGATTTTTTGATGAGCACCGAACCGGCGAAAGACCCCAGCAGAGACGACTTCAGGGGCGCCAAGCTGATCCTATTTCTGGGTGACGACCTGCTGATCCTGCGCCGCGACCACACCGAGGGCATTCCCTGGCCCGGCTATCTCGATTTCCCCGGCGGCGCGCGCGAGCCCGGAGAGACCCCCGCCGAATGCGCCCTGCGCGAGACCACCGAAGAGGTGGGCCTGACGCTGACGCCAGACTCGCTCACATGGGAGCATTTCCGCGACGGGCTGTGGTATTACGCCGCCCATCTGCCCGCCGAACGTATCGACAATGTCGTCTGGGGCGGCGAGGGCGAAGGCTGGGAAATGATGGCGGCCGAAGAATTCGCCGCCCGCGAGGATGCGATCCCGCATTTCCGCACGGTGCTGCGCGACTACCTGTCGATCCTGCAAAGCGCGGCGGGCTAAGGCCGCGCCAGCGCGCCGAATGCGCTCAGGCCGCGCGGAACAGCGACAGCCAGCCCAAGCCCCGGCGTTCGGCAACGGCGGCACGGGTGCGCCGCACGCGCTCCGACGGCAGCGGCATGGTGCGCGCCTGCAGCGTGCCGTCTTGGTCGAGCGACGCAAGGGCGCGCGAGACCAGCACGCGCTCGGCGGCATCGGGCTGGGTGGTCACCGGGGCGGCGAAACTGCTGGCAACGCGCAGCCGACCCGCGTCGGTGTGAAAGGTCACGAGGGCTTCGAACTGTCCTTCGGCGGCGTTGTAGCGCATTTCGCCGATCTGCGTGGTCATCTCGGTCATGGCTTGTCTCCTGATTGTGGGTAAAACGTCACAATTCGCCAGACAGTTCCATCGCGCCTATTTTGCGCTTTACACAGCCGCGTGAGGCGCGAACGCGACACCTCGAAATGCTTCGCCCAAAATCGCTTCCCGCCGCGTCAAGCTGCGGGCATAATTTCCCCAAGCCCCTTCTTCTCTTTGAAAATACGCCGGGGGTGAGGCGCGCATGCGCCGAGGGGGCAGCGCCCCCTGCCACGGGATGGGATCCAGCGCCAGCGCGCCTCTAGGGGATGGGGAAAATTGATGACTGCGGAAGATGTGATACTCGACCTGCTCGGGGGCAACCTCGTGATCCTGCTGCTCGCCGGCTTCGTGATCCTGTGCATCGTGCTGGGCGTGCGGATCGTGCCGCAGTCCGAGAAACATGTGGTCGAACGCTTCGGGCGGCTGCGCGCGGTGCTTGGGCCGGGGATCAACTTCATCGTGCCGTTTCTGGATCGCATCGCCCATAAGGTCTCGATCCTCGAGCGCCAGCTGCCTAACGCCAATCAGGATGCGATCACCGCCGACAACGTTCTGGTCGAAGTGGAGACCTCGGTGTTCTACCGCATCCTCGAGCCGGAAAAGACCGTCTACCGCATCCGCGACGTGGATGCCGCGATCGCCACGACCGTCGCGGGTATCGTCCGCGCCGAGATTGGCAAGATGGAGCTTGATGAGGTGCAGTCCAACCGGGCCGCGCTGATTTCCACCATCAAGGGCAACGTCGAGGACGCCGTGGACGACTGGGGCATCGAGGTCACCCGCGCCGAGATCCTCGATGTGAACCTCGACCAGCAGACCCGCGACGCCATGTTGCAGCAGCTCAACGCCGAGCGCGCCCGCCGCGCGCAGGTCACCGAGGCCGAGGGCCGCAAGCGCGCGGTCGAACTGGCCGCCGACGCCGATCTCTATGCCGCCGAGCAGACCGCCAAGGCCCGCCGTATCTCGGCCGATGCCGAGGCCTATGCGACGCAGGTGGTGGCCGAGGCGATCGCACAGAACGGCCTCGAGGCGGCGCAATATCAGGTGGCGCTCAAGCAGGTCGAGGCGCTGGTGGCGCTCGGACAGGGCGACGGCAAGCAGACCATCGTGCTGCCCTCCAATGCGCTCGACGCTTTCGCCGACGCCTTCACCCTGCTCACCGGACGCAAGCCATGATCCAGCTCTGGTGGGTCTGGCTGGCGGCAGCGGTGGTGCTGCTGGTGCTCGAAGTGGTGAGCCCGGCCTATGTGTTCCTCGGATTCGCCATAGGCGCGGCGGTGGTCGGTGTGCTGCTGCTGCTTGGCCTCTCCACCGGCTGGCCGATGCTGCTGCTGATCTGCGCCGTTGTCGCGCTGATCGCCTGGGCGCTGCTGCGCCGCTTCATGGGCGTGCGCAAGGGCCAGACGAAAATCTGGACGCGCGACATCAACGAGGACTGAGGGAGAGCGCCGCGGCGCTCCCCCTTTCGGCACAGCCCTCTATCACAACCGGAACAGCCCCAGCGCATCCATCACCTCGCGCTTGGTCGCCTCGGTGACCTCGCGGGCGGTCTGGGTGCCCTCGGCGATGATCCGATGCACCTGCGCCGGGTCCGAGGCCGCCTCGGCACGCCGCGCGCGGATCGGTGCCAGCAGCGCCTGAAGAATGTCCTCGAGCCGCCGTTTCAGCACCGCATCCCCGAGCCCGCCGCGCCTGTAATGCTCCTTGAGCGCGGCGATCTCGTCCTTCTCCTCGTCGAAAGCGTCGAGATAGGTGAACACCACATTGCCCTCGACCCGGCCCGGGTCTTCGACGCGCAGGTGATCGGGATCGGTGAACATCGCGCGCACCGCCCGGCTGATCTCATCTTCCGAGGCCGAGAGGGGGATCGCATTGCCGCCCGACTTGCTCATCTTGGCGCGCCCGTCGATGCCCGGAAGCCGCCCGGCCTCGGGGATCAGCGCCTGCGCTTCGGGCAGCACCATGCGGCCCGCCGCGCCGTTCACCCGCCGCACCACCTCGTTGCACTGTTCGATCAGCGGTGCCTGATCCTCGCCCACCGGCACGACGGTGGCCTTGAAGGCGGTGATGTCGGCGGCCTGCGCGGCGGGGTAGCACAGAAAGCCCGCGGGAATGTCGCGCCCGAAGCCGCGGGCGCGGATCTCGTCCTTGATCGTCGGGTTGCGCTCGAGCCGGGCGACGGTGACGAAGTTGAGATAGAGCATCGACAGCTCGGCCAGCGCGGGCAGATGGGATTGCAGGCAGATCGTGGTCTTGGCCGGGTCGATGCCCACTGCAAGGTAGTCGCAGGCCACCTCCAGCACGTTGCGCCGCACCTTGCCGATGTCATGGGCATTGTCGGTGAGCGCCTGCGTGTCGGCCAGCAGCAGGAACTGCCGGTGGCTGTTCTGCAGCGCCAGCCGGTTTTTCAGCGAGCCTGCATAATGCCCGATGTGCAGCGGGCCGGTGGTGCGGTCCCCGGTGAGGATGACGGGTTTTGCCTTGGCGGGCGTGTCCGCCTCGGGGCGGGTCAGTGTGGTCTGGTCCATGTGGGTCTCCGTGTGGAACAGGAGGTCGCCGCATGGGTGTCTTGATGGAGTGTGTTACATCAAAAAGGCCGCCCGATGCGGCGGCCTGTTTGAAAAACATGAGAAGTCCGGCCGCCTATGTCAGGCGGGCCACCAAAGGTTCGCAAGGGGCATCGGACGTGTCATGCAGACTGCCTAGCCCCGCGCGCGCCGCAGATCAAGCCTTTCAGCCCTTGTTCGGGCGCTGCGCCTGCGGCGATGCCAGTTCGACGTTGATCGCCAGCGCGGCATCGCGCGGCGAGGGCGCGCGCCAAACCGGACGGCCTACGACGATGTGGTCGACCCCGGCGGCGATGGCGCTGGCGGGCGTAGCGATGCGCTTCTGATCGTCGTCTGCGGCACCTGCGGGGCGCACACCGGGGGTGACGATGAGGCGGCCCTCGGCCTCGGGAAGCGCGCGGATGCGGGCGGCTTCCATGGGCGAGGCGATGATGCCGTCGGCTCCGGCCTCGAAGGCCCGCGCGGCACGTTCCACCACCAGATCGGCCACATCACCCTTCTGCATCAGCCCGTCATCCAGATCGGCGCGGTCCAGCGAGGTCAGGATGGTCACCGCGAGGATCTTCAGATTCGAGCCCGCCGCGCCTTCCTTGGCAGCGCGCACCACATGCGGATCGCCGTGGACCGTCAGGAAATCGAGGTCGAACTGCGCGATGCCGCGCACCGCGTTCTCCACCGTCTGGCCGATGTCGAAGAACTTCATGTCGAGGAAGATGCGTTTGCCGTGCTCCTGCTTGAGCTCATTGGCCAGCGCCAGACCGCCGCCGGTGAGCATGCCGAGGCCGATCTTGTAGAAGGAAACGGCATCGCCGATCTCTTCGGCGATTTTCAACCCCTCGAGGGCATTGGGCACGTCGAGGGCGACGATCAGGCGGTCATCGGACACGGCTGCGGACATGAGGGCGGCTCCTTTTGCGGGATTTCGCCTCTCATGTCCGCGCCGGGCGCTCAGGTCAAGCCCGCGCCAAAAGCCTTCGAAGGCTTTTGCAACTTCCTTCGAAGGAAGTTGCCGCCCGTGACGGGGTCAGCCGCCCCCCAGAAGATCGCGGATCACCTGCTGGATGATGTTGTCGCGGCGCTGGCGCTCGGGCTGGCGCTGCTGCACCTGCGGCTGCGCCGGTTCCGGTGCGGCAGGCGCGATGGCCGGCAGGGGCGTGGCCTCGGTGCCGTCAGTGACCCGCAACATCGTCTCTCTCCAGATCTCCGCCGGCAGACCGCCGCCAGTGACGCCGGTCAGCGGCGAGTTGTCGTCATTGCCCATCCACACGCCGACCACATAATCGGAGGTGAAGCCGATGAACCATGCGTCGCGGGCATCGTTGGAGGTGCCGGTCTTGCCCGCAACCTCGCGGTCGGGCAGCTTTGCCCGCCCGCCGGTGCCTTCGGAGACCACATGCTCCATCATCCACACAAGCTGGCCTGCCGCCTCGGACTGGATCACCCGCTCGCGGATACCGCCACCGGTGCCCATCAGCACCTCGTCCTCACCCTTCAGGCGCAGATCGACGAGGCCGTAAGGCGTCACCGCCGAGCCGCCATTGAGGATGCCCGCATAGGCTCCGGTCATCTCGAGCAGCGAGGCTTCGGAGGTGCCGAGCGCCATCGCCGGGCCGTCGTTGAGCTCGGATTTGATGCCGAAGTCGGTGGCGACCTTATGCACCAGATCGCGGCCCACCGCCTCGGAGATTTTCACCGCCGGAATGTTCAGCGAATGCGCCAGCGCGGTCGTCAGGGTGACGCGGCCCTTATAGGTCTTCGAGTAGTTCTGCGGGCACCATTGCCCCGAGCCCGGCACATTCATGCAGAAGGGCTCGTCGACCACCGTGTCATAAGGCGAATAGCCCAGTTCCAGCGCGGTGGCGTAGACGAAGGGCTTGAACGCCGAGCCGGTCTGCCGCTTGGCCTGCGTGGCGCGGTTGAACACGCCCGACACGCCGGTCTTGCGCCCGCCGACCATCGCCCGCACCGCACCGTCCGAGGACATGACGACAATCGCCGCCTGCGCCTTCGAGCCTTCCTTGACCTTGCTTTCATAGACCGAGTTCATCGCGTCTTCTGCGGCCTGCTGCAGCTTGGGATCGAGCGTGGTGCGGATCACCACATCTTCCATCGTGTCGCGGGTGAAATACTCGGGACCGGTCGACATCACCCAATCGGCGAAGTAGCCGCCGGTCTTGCGCTGCGCCTCTTCGGACAGGGTCGCGGGGCTGGCCTGCGCCGCTTTTTCCTCCGCATCGGAGAGATAGCCCTGATCTTCCATCAGCCGCAGCACGGTTGCCGCGCGCGCCTGCGAGCGCTCGAGATCGTTGGTCGGCGCCAGCGAGGAGGGCGCGGTCAGCAGACCGGCCAGCATCGCCGATTCCTGCGGGTTCAGCGTGGCGGCGTTTTTCCCGAAGTAGCGCTCTGCGGCGGCCTCGGCTCCATAGGCGCCGCCGCCCATATAGGCGCGGTTGAGGTAGATCGAGAGGATCTCGTCCTTGGTGTACTTCAGCTCCATCGCCATGGCGTAGAGCGCTTCCTTGCCCTTGCGCAGCAGCGAGGACTCGCGGCAGTCGGCCACATAATCCGCCTCGGACTTCCAGACCTCGGAATCATATTCGACGCCGATGCAGAGCAGTTTCGCGGTCTGCTGCGTGATGGTCGAACCGCCGTGGCCCGACAGCGGCCCGCGCCCCTCGGCAAGGTTGATGCGGATGGCACTGGCGACGCCGCGCGGCGAGACGCCGAAATGGTGGTAGAAACGTTTGTCCTCAGTCGCGATCACCGCGTTCTTGAGGTGCTTGGAGACACTGCTTGCCGTCACCGCACCGCCGAACTGATCGCCGCGCCACGCGAAGATCGCGCCATTGCGGTCGATCAGCGTCACAGAGCCGCGCGCACGCCCGTCCAGCAGATCGGTCACCGGCGGCAGTTGGGTGTAGAAAAAGCCCACCCCAAGCGCCAGCATCAGCGCGACGACAGCCGTCACGCGCCAGGTGATGCGCCAGAAGATGCGCAGGATCCACGAGAAGGTGCCAAGCACGAAAGCCACCAGAAAATTCCTCTTCTTCGCCGGTTTGCGGGCGGGCTTGCGCGCGGTTTTGCGGGGCCGGGACGGGCCGCCACCGCCTGCACCGCCACCAGAGGCCTTGCGGCCCTGCGGCTTTGTCGTGGATTTCTGGCTTGCCCTGGGATAGCGGCGGTCGGCCACCAAGCGGCCCTTGCCACGCCCTGAATCACTCATTTCGCTTTGCCCGGCCTGTCGTTTGTTTTGGCGGAGGATAACGGGTTTGCAGCCCGATGTTGACCGGGAAACGGTCACATATTTGTCTTTTTAAAAGAGCCATTTTTTAATCAAATGCAGATCTTCTGCCCATTTTGTGATCTCCTTGGGAGCACGTTCGACCCATTGCAAGGGGCTTTCCCTTCCAATGGCGGGCGGGCAGCGGCTTTCTGCCCATGCACAAACGAGGAGAGGCGGAGTGTCCCGACATTCCGCAAGAACCGAAAGGGACCAAGGTGAAACTGATCATTGCAACGATCAAGCCGTTCAAGCTCGAGGAGGTGCGCGAGGCGCTCACCGCAATCGGCGTGCGCGGCATGATGGTCACGGAAATCAAAGGCTTCGGCTCGCAGTCCGGTCATACCGAAATCTATCGCGGCGCTGAATATGCGGTGAACTTCGTTCCGAAGATCAAACTCGAGATCGTGGTCGCCGGCTCCATGGCCGACCAGGTTGTCGAAACGATCACCAGCACCGCCCAGACCGGCAAGATCGGTGACGGCAAGATTTTCGTGCTCGACGTTCAGCAAGCCGTGCGCGTGCGGACCGGCGAGACCAACGCGGACGCTCTCTGAGCCGATCGCGGAACGATAGATAGGGACAAACAAGACATGAAACTTCTCAAGACGCTCGCTCCGGTCGCCGCGCTGATCGCGCTGCCGAGCCTGGGCCTTGCTCAGGACGAAGGTCCTGTGGCCGGGGTCAACGCCTCGACCGACTCGGTGTTCATCTTCAACTCGCTGCTGTTCCTCGTGGGCGGCTTCCTGGTGTTCTTCATGGCCGCGGGCTTTGCCATGCTCGAAGCCGGCCTGGTGCGCTCCAAGAACGTCACCATGCAGCTGATGAAGAACGTCACCCTCTTCTCGCTCGCTTCGATCTTCTACTACCTGATCGGCTACAACCTGATGTACCCGCTCGGCACCTGGTCGGTCCAAGGCGTGCTGTCGGGCGTCTGGGGCCCGGGCGTTCTTGAAGCCGTTGGCGTGACCGCCGACGCGGCTGACGATTACGGCTATGCCTCCACCGGTTCGGACTTCTTCTTCCAGCTGATGTTCTGCGCCGCCACCGCCTCGATCGTTTCGGGCGCACTGGCCGAGCGTATCAAGCTGTGGCCGTTCCTGATCTTCACCGTCATCCTGACCTCGATCATCTACCCGCTGCAGGCTTCCTGGAAGTGGGGCGGCGGTTTCCTCGACGCCGCTGGCTTCCTCGACTTCGCTGGCTCGACCGTCGTGCACTCCTGCGGTGGCTGGGCTGCTCTGGCTGGTGCCATCGTTCTTGGCCCGCGTATCGGTAAATACAAAGATGGCCGCGTGACCCCGTTCCCGGGCTCCAACCTGGCGCTCGCAACCCTCGGCACGTTCATCCTGTGGCTCGGCTGGTTCGGCTTCAACGGCGGCTCGCAGCTGGCAATGGGCACCGTGGGCGACGTGGCTGACGTCTCGCGCATCTTCGCCAACACCAACGCGGCAGCAGCCGGCGGTTCGGTCGCAGCGATGATCGTCACCCAGCTTCTCTACAAGAAGCCCGACCTCACCATGGTGCTGAACGGCGCGCTGGCCGGCCTCGTGTCGATCACCGCAGAGCCGCTCACCCCGACGCTGGGTTCGGCAACCATCATCGGCATGATCGGCGGCATCCTCGTGGTCTTCGCAGTGCCGTTCCTCGACAAGCTGAAGATCGACGACGTGGTCGGCGCCATCCCGGTGCACCTTGTCTGCGGCATCTGGGGCACCATCGCGGTTGCCTTCACCAACGGTGACGCATCCTTCGGCACCCAGATCTACGGCATCGTCGTGGTCGGCGTCTTCACCTTCGTGGTCTCGCTGGTCCTGTGGTTCATCCTCAAGATGATCTTCGGCATCCGCGTCTCGGAAGAAGACGAGATCAACGGTCTCGACATGGCCGAGCTCGGGATGGAAGCCTACCCCGAATTCTCCAAGGGCTGATTTTCTCCTTCCTTTCAGCTTTTGACCTACTGGCCCGGGCGTTCGCGCCCGGGTTTTTTGTTGCCTGGTCGCGGCGCAGAGCGCGCAACGATTCACGGGAAACAAGCGCCTTCTTCAAAGCTGCCGCTTGACTGTCATGTGAACTGCCGACATTCCTTCGGACCATGCTCAGGAACCACCCCCTCTTCGATCGACGCCGACGCCGCGCACCCCTGCGGCGGCTCTTTGGGCTGCGCGTCGATCAAGGATATTCGGCATGGTAACGGGCTTCTCCTGAAACCCGACTGCCGGAGCCCCTCCGACCCGCGTTCCTGACCCCCGCAGCCTCCGGCTTCGGGGGTTTTGTTTTACTCGCATCATCGAAGGACATCATCATGAGCATTCGCGTCGGCATTGTCGGCATCAGCGGTTTTGGCGGCGGCGAAGCGCTGCGCCTGATCGCCGGTCACCCGTCTTTCGAGCTGGTCTACGCTGCGGGCGACGGCAGCGCTGGCAGCCGCCTCGTCGAGCGCTTTCCCGGCGCCCCCACAGCACTTGCCAATCTGGTGATCGAGAAATGGGACCCCGACGCCCTGCCCCACCTCGACGTGCTGTTCGCGTCGCTGCCCACAGGCGCCTCGGCCGACGCGCTGTCGCGCGTGCCAGAAGAGGTGAAGATCGTCGATATCGGTGGCGATCACCGCTACGCCGAGGGCTGGACCTACGGGCTTGCCGACGTCTGGCCCGAGCGGATCCGGGGCGCGCGCCGCGTCGCCAACCCCGGCTGCTTTCCGGCAGCGACGCTGAACACGCTTGCGCCCTTGCTGGCGGGCGGGCTGATCACGCCGGGCAATATCGTGATCGACGCCAAGACAGGCATCTCGGGGGCCGGGCGCGGCGGTGGTGGCAGCTTTGGCTACGCCGAGAGCAACGAAAATCTGCAGCCCTACGGACTGCTGCAGCATCTCCACATGCCAGAGATGGCGACCAGCATCGAGCATCTGTCGGGAGGCAGCGCCGCAGGACTGGTCTTCACCCCGCACCTTGTGCCGATGACCCGCGGCCTGCTGGTCACCACCTACTGCCGCGGCAGCGCCAGCACCGGGCAATGCCTCGAGGCGGCCCGCGACTTCTACGCCGACCGGCCCTTCGTACGCGTCACCGACAGGCCGCCGCAGACCAAATGGGCGGCGGGCTCGAACCTGTCATTCGTCAGCTACGCCGCCGACCCCGCGCGCGACCTCGTCATCGGGCTGGGCGTCGTCGACAATCTCGGCAAAGGAGCGGCTGGCCAAGCGGTGCAGAATGCGAACCTGCTCTGCGGCCTGCCCGAAACTGCGGGACTGGGGGGCGCCCCCCTCTGGCCCTGACCGTCAGGCCTGTCCCCTGCCGGCACGTCCCGGCAGGGGCACGCGGACTTTTGCAGTCTAGAGATCGAAGAGCGACGCGCCCATATAGGCCGGAGCCAGCAGCGCCCGGCGCAGGCCGCCCAGCGGGAAACGCTTGGGGCGGCTCTGCATCACGGCGGGATAGCTGCCGCGCGGCGCTTTGCCCTGCGCCAGATCGGCCAGCAGCACCCCCGCATGCGTGCCCATGGCGACGCCGTTGCCGTGAAAGCCAAGCCCTGCAAACAGCCCCGGCAGTTCAGGCACCGGCCCGACATAAGGCGTGAGATTGGCCATCAGGCACACCAGCCCGGCCCATTCATGGGAGATCCGGACACCGCTCCACGCTGGGAACATCTCGATGAATTCGCGGCGGATCTTCTTGCTGATGGCACGTTGCGCCCGGTCCGTCGCGGTCAGCCCGCCGCGCATCCCGAAAAGGAAGCGGTTGTCGGGCATCAGGCGGAAGTAATGCAGCAGCTGGCGCGTGTCATAGGCCATTTGGCGAGACGTCCAGCCGGCGGCGGCCCGCTGCATCTCGCTGAGCGGCTCGGTGACGATGACGCTGGACTGCACCGGCAGGTAGCGCCCGCGCAGCCAATCCGGCACATCCTCGGAGGAATAGCCATTGGTGGCGAGGATCACACGGTTCGCGGTCAGCACCGCCTGCGGCGTGGTGAGATGCCAGCGCCCGCCCTCCTGCCGCAAGGCGGTGACCGGGGTATTGTCATGCAAGGCCGCCCCCGCCGCACTGGCGGCGCGGCCAAGCCCGGCATGGTACTTGCGCGGGTTGAGCGCAAAGCCCAGCGGCACTTCGAGCGCACCGTGGAACGGCCCGGCAAGACCCTCCCCTGCCAGCGCGTCCTGCGGGATCAGCCGCCCCTCAACGCCGTAAAGTTGCGGCAGCGTCTCGGCCTCCGCCTTCAGCGCGGCGAAGGCGCGCGGCGTATGCGCAAGCAGCGTCTCGCCTTGGGAATGCGTGTCGGCGTCGATGCCATGTTCGGCGATCAGCCCGGCGGCGGTGTCGATGGCCGCCTTTTCGGTGCGGCACCACTCGATCAGCCCGCCCTCGCCATAGCGTTTGCGCAGCAGGCCGTGCGGCGCCTTGGCCCCGCCGAGGCAGCAGAAGCCGCCATTGCGCCCCGACGCGCCATAGCCCGGATGGCCCGCCTCCAGCACCGCGACGTCAACGTCGTCCTGCGCCAGATGCAGCGCTGCCGATAGCCCGGTGAAGCCGCCCCCGATGATGGCCACGTCCACATGGCGCGGCGCGGCGAGCGGCCCCCATGCCCCGGCATCGACGCCTTGCACGGTGTCCGCCCAAAAACAGGCGCCCTGCGGCCCATAGGCCGCAGCTTCGTAGATGCGTTTCATGGGTCTTCCTCAGTCTGCCCGGATCGCCGCCTGCTCGTCGCGCCGCTGCGCCACAGCCGCGCGCTTTGACATGATCGACGCGGTGATCACACCCAAGGTGACGATCCCGATCATCAGCGTCGACAGCGCGTTGATCTGCGGGCTGACGCCAAGACGCACCGCCGAGAAGATCTTGATCGGCAGCGTCGTGGCCGAGGGGCCGGTGGTGAAGCTGGCGATCACCAGATCGTCGAGCGAGAGGGTGAAGGCCAGCAACCAGCCCGAGATCACCGCAGGCGCGATGATCGGCAGGGTGACCAGCCGGAACGCCTCAAACGGCGAGCAGCCCAAATCCAGCGCCGCCTCTTCCAGCGAGCGGTCGAAGGTGGTGAGCCGCGAGGAGACCACCACCGAGACGTAGCACATGGAAAAAGTCGTATGCGCCAGCACGATGGTAAAGACGCCGCGGTCGAGGTTGATGCCGATGAACAGCAGCAGCAGCGACAGGCCGGTGATCACCTCGGGCATCACCAGCGGCGCGTAGATCATCCCCGAGAAGAGCGTCCGGCCATGGAAGCGCCCGGCGCGCACCAGCACATAGGCCGCCATGGTGCCGAGGATCGTGGCGAGGGTCGATGAAAAAACCGCCACTTTCACCGTGACCCATGCGGCATCGAGGAAGGCCTGATCGCGGAAAAGCTCGCCGTACCATTTGGTCGAGAAGCCCGCCCAGACGGTGACCAGACGGCTTTCGTTGAAGCTGTAGAAGACCAGCAGCACCATCGGCAGATAGAGGAAGGCGAAGCCCAGCGTCAGCGAGACCGTGTTGAACCAGCTGAAGCGTCTCATGCCCGGCCTCCGGCTTTGTGGCCGGCGGCGGTGCCGGTGCGTATTTGGAAAGAGAAGAAGCTGCGGGCGCTCATCCTTCGGCCTCCCGCTGCTTCTGCTCGTTGCGCTGGAAGAGCACGATGGGAATGATCAGGATCAGCAGCAGCACCACGGCCACCGCCGAGGCGACGGGCCAGTCGCGGTTGGAGAAGAACTCTTCCCACAGCACCTTGCCGATCATCAGCGTGTCGGACCCGCCGAGCAGCGACGGGATGACGAACTCGCCGATGGTGGGGATGAAGACGAGGAAGCAGCCCGCGATGATGCCGTTGCGCGAGAGCGGCCATGTGACCAGCCAGAACGCCTCGAGCCGCGAGCAGCCAAGGTCCTCGGCGGCTTCGAGCAGCGCGCCGTCGAGCTTTTCCAGCGCCGAGTAGATCGGCAGGATCATGAACGGCAGATAGGTGTAGACCACGCCGATGTAGACCGCGGTGGTGGTGTTCATGATCTGCAGCGGCGCGTCGATAACGCCGAGCCACATCAGCAGCTGGTTCAGCACCCCCTCGTTCGAGAGGATCCCCATCCACGAGTAGACGCGGATCAGGAAGGAGGTCCAGAACGGCAGGATCACCAGCATCAGCAGCGTCGGGCGCCATTCCTCGGGCGCGCGTGCCATGGCGTAGGCCACGGGGTAGCCGACGCAGAGCGTGAGCAGGGTCGAGACGGCGGCGATCTTCAGCGACGACAGATAGGCCTTCCAGTAGAGGTCATCGGTGGTCAGGAAGACGAAATTCTCGAAATCGAGTTCGGAGAAGAAGGCTTTCAGCCCCTCCCAGCCCGCGCCGAGATCGAGCTGCGGCATATAGGGCGGCCGGGCCAGCGCGATGTCCGAGAGCGAGATCTTCAGGACGATGATGAAGGGCACCAGAAACAGCGCCAGAAGCCATAGATAGGGGATCGCGATGAGGGCGAAGCGGCGCATGGCTTACTCCTCGAGCACGACACCGGCGGTGTCGGTGAAGCCGATCCAGACCTCGTCTTCCCAAGTGATCGGGCGGTTGGCGAGGCGGCGCGCGTTGACCATCTGCGCCTTGATCATCTGGCCGCCGGCAAGCTCGACGTGGTAGGTCGAGATATTGCCGAGATAGGCGATGTCGATCACCTTGCCGCGGAAGGTGTTCGGACGGTCGGGCTTTTCGACGTCGATGGTGACCTTCTCAGGACGGATGGCGAAATGCACGCTTTGCCCGGCCTGCAGGCTCTTGGTGGGTGTGGCGAGGATCGGCGGCTGGCCCTCGGCCCAGGCGATGCCGGTCTTGGCGCCGGGCTGGGTGGCGCGGCCCTCGATGATGTTCACGTCGCCGATGAAGTCTGCCACATAGACCGAGTTCGGCGCCTCGTAGATCTGCGCGGGGGTGGCGACCTGCACCAGATTGCCCTCATCCATCACCGCGATGCGCGAGGCGACGGTCATCGCCTCTTCCTGATCGTGGGTGACGATGACGAAGGTGGTGCCGGTCTTTTCCTGGATGTCCATAAGCTCGAACTGGGTCTGCTCGCGCAGCTTCCGGTCGAGTGCGCCGAGCGGCTCGTCGAGCAGCAGCAGCTTCGGGGCCTTGGCGAGCGAACGGGCGAGGGCCACGCGCTGGCGCTGGCCGCCGGAAATCTGGTGGGGTTTGCGGCGGGCGAATTTGGTCAGCCGGGTCAGCCGCAGCATTTCTTCGACGCGATCGCCGATGAACGCCTTGTCCTTGCTCTCGCGTTTGAGGCCAAAGGCGATGTTGTCCCAGATCGACAGATGCGGGAACAGCGCGTAGCTCTGGAACATCATGTTCACCGGGCGCTGGTTGGGCGGCACATGACCGATGTCCCTGCCCGACAGGAAGATATGCCCCGAGGTTGCGGTCTCGAAGCCCGCCAGCATCCGCATCATGGTGGTCTTGCCGCAGCCCGAGGGCCCCAGCAGCGCGAAGAACTCGCGCTCGTAGATGTTCAGAGACAGATCATGGATCGCGGTGAAGTCGCCGAAGCTTTTGGTGACATTGCGAAACTCGATGATCGGCTTCTGCTCCGGGTCGGTCCAGGGAGCGAATGCGGTCTGCGCCATGCGGGAGGGTCCTGTCATGAATAATGGCCCGCCCCCGCGAGGGGACGGGCCGGTCGGTTCAGGCTCAGGAGCCCGACTTGATCTTGGTCCAGAGGCGCGTCACGACGCGCTGCACCTTGGGCTCGTAGGGCGTGGTGGTGAACAGGTTCTCAAGCGCCTCTTCCGAGGGGTAGATCGCCGGATCGCCGATCACATCCTCGGCCAGGAACTCCTGCGAGGCCTTGTTGCCGTTGGCGTAGTAGACGTAGTTCGACGCCGCCGCCATGTTCTCGGGGTCCATGATGAAGTTCAGGAAGACATGCGCCGCGTCGGGGTTCGGCGCATCGACCGGAATGGCCATCTGGTCGAACCACATCTGCGCGCCTTCCTTGGGCGCGTTATAGGCCACTTCGACGCCGTTTTCGGCCTCGGCGGCGCGGTCACGCGCCTGCAGCACGTCACCCGACCAGCCCACGGCCACGCAGATGTCGCCATTGGCCAGTGCGTTGATGTACTCGGACGAGTGGAACTTGCTGATGTAGGGACGGATCGGCATGTAGACGTCTTCGGCCTTGGCGATCACGTCGGGGTCGTGGCTGTCCGGATCCTCGCCGATGTACTGCAGCGCGGCCGGGATCATCTCGGACGGCGCGTCGAGGAAGTAGACGCCGCATTCCGCCAGCTTTTCCATGTTCTCGGGCTTGAACACGAGGTCCCAGCTGTCGATCGGGGCGTCCTCGCCGAGGATTTCCTTCACCTTGGGCACGTTCACGCCAATGCCGGTGGTGCCCCACATGTAGTTGATGGCGTATTCGTTGCCGGGGTCGTATTTCGCGGTGCGCTCCGAGATCACATCCCACATGTTTTCGATGTTCGGCAGCTTCGACTTGTCGAGCTTCTGGAACGCGCCCGCCGCGATCTGACGTTGCAGGAAAGTGCCGGTGGGCACCACGACGTCATAGCCAGAGCCCCCCGCGAGCATCTTGGTCTCCAGAACCTCGTTGCTGTCGAAGACGTCATAGATCAGGTCGATCCCGGTCTCTTCCTCGAATTTCTCGAGCAGCGATTCGTCGATGTAGTCGGACCAGTTGTAGACGCGGACTTCGTCGGCATGGGCCGCGGCCGCAGCCAGCGCGAGACCCGCGGTGAAACTCAGCAGAGATGTCTTCATAATTCGCTCCCGTTGGAATTGGGGTCTTTTCCGCCCCATCCCCCGAATTTGATCAAACGTTGCCTCACTTGGCAACTGTTGGAATGTTTTCATGGGCGGATTAACCGTGCAAGATGGCGTCGCGGCGGAAATGATCAAATGAAGGGCACGTGATGAATGTGAGGGCAGAGGGCGCCGGACCGCCGGCGCATGAACTGGTCTACCGGCAACTGCGCGAGATGATTCTCTTTGGCGAACTGGCGCCCGGTCAGGCGGTGACGATCCAAGGGCTGGTGGACCGGCTGGGCGCCGGGATGACGCCGGTGCGCGAGGCCCTGCGCCGCATGACCGCCGCTGGCGCGCTGGCCTTTCAGGGCAATCGCCGCATCGTTGTGCCGGTGCTCGACGAGGCCGCCGTGGAACAGCTGCTGATCGCCCGCGTCGCGCTGGAGCCCCAACTTGCAAGGCGCGCCGCCGCGCGCTGCACACCAGAGGCGATCGAGGGCCTGCGCGAGACCGACGCGCGGCTCGATCTGGCCATCGCCCGCGGCGACGTGCGCGGCTACCTCGAAGAGAATCACCGCTTCCATGCCGAGATGAATGCGCTGGCCGAGGCACCGATCCTTACCGAGATGGTCGAGGGGCTGTGGCTGCGCTTTGGCCCGTCGCTGCGTGTGGTCTGCGGCATGTTCGGCACGCGCAATCTTCCAGACCTTCACAAAGACCTGCTGGACGCGCTGGAAAACCGCGATGCCGAGGCCGCAGCTGCCGCAATGGAAGGCGACGTGGTGCAGGGCATGACACAGATCCGCGAAGGACTGTCCTGATTCGATTGACGCCGAATAATTTGATCATATTATGGGCGACAACTTTCCGTACAGCGCAGAGAGGTCTTTCCCCATGGCCCTGATCAACGTCAACACGCCCACCGAAGAGCTGCAGGCTCTGGACGCGGCGCACCATATGCACCCGTTCACCACCGGCTCTGACCTCGCCCGCAGGGGCGCGCGGGTGATCACCCGCGCCGAGGGCTGCTGGCTGACCGACAGCGAAGGCGAGCGCATCCTCGACGGCATGGCCGGTCTTTGGTGCGTCAACGCCGGGTATGGCCGCAAGGAACTGGCCGCCGTCGCCGCGCGCCAGATGGAAGAACTGCCGTATTACAACACCTTCTTCATGACGACCCACGTACCGGTCATCCAGCTTTCGGCAAAGATCGCCGAGCTGGCACCGGGCGATCTGAACACCGTGTTCTATGCCTCCTCGGGTTCGGAGGCCAATGACACCAACCTGCGCCTCGTGCGCACTTACTGGGCCGAAAAGGGCCAGCCCGAGCGCGACGTGATCATCTCGCGCTGGAACGCCTATCACGGCTCGTCGGTGGGCTCGGGCTCGCTCGGCGGCATGAAGGGCATGCACATGCAGGGCGGCCTGCCGATCCCCGGCATCGAGCATATCGACCAGCCCAACTGGTGGGCCGAGGGCGGCAACATGACCCCCGAGGAGTTCGGCCTTGAACGCGCGCGTCAGCTGGAAGCGAAGATCGAAGAGATCGGCCCGCACCGCGTCGCCGCCTTCATCGCCGAGCCAATTCAGGGCGCTGGCGGCGTGATCATCCCGCCCGAGACCTACTGGCCGGAAATCACCCGCATCGTGAAGAAATACGGCATCCTGCTGATCGCCGACGAGGTGATCTGCGGCTTTGGGCGCACCGGCAACTGGTTTGGCTCGCAGACCATGGGCATCGAGCCTGACATCATGACCATCGCCAAGGGCCTGTCGTCGGGCTACCAGCCGATCGGCGGCTCGATCCTGTCGGACGAAGTGGCCAGCGTCATCGCCAAGACCGAGTTCAACCACGGCTACACCTACTCCGGCCACCCGGTGGCCAGCGCCGTGGCGCTGGAGAACCTGCGCATTCTCGAGGAGGAAAAGATCGTCGAGCAGGTGCGCGACGTCACCGGCCCCTATCTCAAGGCGAAGTTCGAGAGCCTGACCGAGCACCCGCTGGTCGGCGAGGCGAAGATCGCCGGCATGATGGGCTCGATCGCGCTGACCCCGGACAAGGCCGCTCGCGCGCCCTTCGCCGCCGAGGCTGGCACCGCCGGTTACATCACCCGCGAGCGTTGCTTCGCCAACAATCTGGTGATGCGCCATGTGGGCGACCGGATGATCATCTCGCCGCCGCTGGTGATCTCGAAAGAGGAAATCGATGTGCTGATCTCGCGCGCATGGAAGGCGCTGGACGAGGCGCATGCCGAGCTGAAGGCGCAGGGGCTGATGCAGGCTGGCGCGCGCTGAGCGGTGATAGAGGGGGCGCTGCCCCCACGCCCGTGCCGGGCTCACCCCCGGCGTATTTTGAGAACAATGAAAGGCCGGGGCGCGGGGGCGTTCCGGCCTTTTCCTATGGCATAGAGCGCGGCGCGCAGGGATGCGCATAATTTTTGGGCTGATGCCCTATTTTTGAACCCGGCCGCGCAGGGCGCAGCTTTACAAGTGCCCGGACGCATGGCCGATAGAGGATATGTCCAGCCAGCTTTCCATCGCCATTGTCGAGACCGACCGCGAGCGCGCCCTGCTGATCGAGCAGAGCCTGCGCGACGCCGGTGAGTTCGAGATTCACACCGTGTCGGAGATCACCGGGCTCGCCCGGCGCATCCAGACGCTGAACCCCGATGTCGTGCTGATCGATCTCGAAAGCCCCTCGCGCGACACTCTTGAGGAACTGGCGCTGGCCTCGGGTCCGCTGGAGCGGCCGGTGGCGATGTTCGTCGACCGCTCGGGCGACGGGCTGACGGATGCGGCGATCGAGGCGGGGGTGTCGGCCTATGTGGTCGACGGGCTGAAGGCGCAGCGGGTGAAGCCGGTGCTGGATGCGGCCATCGCGCGTTTTCGCATGTTCCAGCGCATGCGCACCGAACTGGCCGAGACCAAGCGGGCGCTGGAAGAGCGCAAGGTGATCGACCGCGCCAAGGGCATGCTGATGAAGGCGCGCGGCGTCGGTGAAGACGAGGCCTATGCCCTGCTGCGCAAAGCAGCGATGGATCAAGGACGGCGCGTCGCCGATGTGGCGCAGGCGCTGGTGACGGCGGCGGGGCTGCTGGGATGAAGACCACCACGCTTTCTGTCGGGTTCATCCCGCTCACCGATTCCGCGCCGCTGATCATCGCGCAGGAAATGGGCTATGCCGCCGAGGAGGGCATCGCGCTCGACCTCAAGCGCGCGCCCTCTTGGTCGAGCCTGCGCGACATGCTCAGCTTCGGGCGGGTGGATGCGGCGCATATGCTCTCGCCCGTGCCGGTGGCGGCGGCGCTGGGGCTGGGCGGCGCGGGCACGGCGCTCTCGGCGGTGTCGGTGCTGTCGGTCAACGGCAATGTCATCGGCGTCAGCAACGCGCTGGCGGAAAAGATGCGCGCGCAGGGGCACGACTTCGGCTTCGACGACGCCAGCGCCGCGGGCAAGGCGCTGATCGCCGCCACCGACGAGACGCTGCGGATCGGCGTGCCCTTCCCCTTCTCGATGCATGCGGAACTGCTGTATTACTGGCTGTCGGCCCTTGGCTTGTCGGTGCCCGAGGCGCTGCAGGTGCGCACGGTGCCGCCGCCGCTGATGGCCGACGCCATGGAAGCCGGAGAGATCGACGCCTTCTGCGTCGGCGAGCCGTGGGGCAGCATCGCGGTGGAAAACGGCGTCGGCACGCTGTTGCTGCCGGGCGCTGCGATCTGGTCTTTCGCGCCCGAAAAGGTGCTGGCGGTGCGTGCCGACTGGGCAGAGACCGAACAGTCGCTGCTGGGCCGCCTGATCCGCGCCACGTGGCGCGCCGGGCGCTGGCTGGCCGAGCCCGACTCGCGCTCGCTGGCCGCCGAAATTCTCAGCCGCCCGCATTACCTCGGTGTGCCCGCAGAGGTGCTCGACCGGGCGCTGACCGGGCGCATGGTGATCTCGGCGCAGGGCGAGGAACGCGAGGTGCCCCGGATGCTGGAGTTCCACGCCGGTGCCGCAAGCTTCCCTTGGCGCAGTCAGGCCGAATGGATCGGGCGGCAGCTTGCCGCGCGCACCGGGCTTGATCCCGAGGCCGCAGGACAGGCCGCGCGCGCCACCTTCCGCTCTGATCTGCACCGCGCCGCGCTCGAAGGCACCAGCGCCGATCTGCCCGGCGCATCGTCGAAACTGGAGGGATCCTTGGGCTCAGCGATTCCCGTCGCCTCGGAGGCAGGGCGGCTGTTCCTCGGGCCCGATCAGTTTTTCGATGGCCGGATTTTTGAGCCACGCGACAGCTGACGCCAAATTTTTGCGCAAGCCGGCGAGGCCGCGGCGCGTATCGGGCGAAATTGCGCCCCGCCTTGCGAATTTTCTTTGATCGGACGCGGTGGCTGGGGCAAACAATCTTTCGTGGTCAGGCAATGGCGCCCGACCTGAAGATTTCTCCCAATGCCTGGGATCCATGAGCAAAGCCGCTCGACCTCTGTGACGACCGTCACGGTGTGTCAGCGGCTTTTCTGTATTTGGTCCGGGCGCCTCCTCGCACCGGACCACCAACAAGGGACGGAACGACGAATGAAAAAGCTTCTTATCGCTCTCGCCACCTCGACCGCGCTTATCTCGCCGGCGCTGGCGCAAGAACTCGAAAAAGACGAGCTGACCTTCGGCTTCATCAAGCTCACCGACATGGCGCCGCTCGCGGTGGCCTATGAGCAGGGCTATTTCCTTGACGAGGGCCTCTTCGTGACGCTCGAAGCGCAGGCCAACTGGAAGGTTCTGCTCGACGGTGTGATCGGCGGCCAGCTCGACGGCGCCCACATGCTGGCAGGTCAGCCGCTCGCCGCCACCATCGGCTACGGCACCGAAGCGCATATCATCACCCCCTTCTCGATGGACCTGAACGGCAACGGCATCACCGTGTCGAACGAAGTCTGGGAGATGATGAAGCCGAACATCCCGGAAAACGCCGACGGTCTGCCGCAGCACCCGATCAGCGCCGAGGCTCTGGTACCGGTCGTCGAGAAGTTCAACTCCGAGGGCAAGCCCTTCAACATGGGCATGGTCTTCCCCGTTTCGACCCACAACTACGAGCTGCGCTACTGGCTCGCCGCGGGCGGCCTGAACCCGGGCTACTACAGCCCCGAGAACATCTCGGGCCAGATCAGCGCCGACGTCATGCTCTCGGTCACCCCGCCGCCGCAGATGCCCGCCACCCTCGAGGCCGGCACCATCTCGGGCTATTGCGTGGGTGAGCCGTGGAACCAGCAGGCCGTGTTCAAAGGCATCGGCGTGCCCGTGGTCACCGACTACGAGCTGTGGAAAAACAACCCCGAGAAGGTCTTTGGCATCACCGCCGAGTTTGCCGAGGAAAACCCGAACACCACCAAGGCCGTGGTCAAGGCGCTGATCCGTGCCGCCATGTGGCTCGACGAGAACGACAACGCCAACCGCATGGAAGCGGTCGAGATGCTGTCGCAGCCGGAATACGTGGGCGCCGACGCCGAGGTGATCGCCAACTCGATGACCGGCACCTTCGAGTATGAAAAAGGTGACGTGCGCGACGTTCCTGACTTCAACGTCTTCTTCCGCCACAACGCCACCTACCCGTTCTACTCGGACGCCGTCTGGTATCTGACCCAGATGCGCCGCTGGGGCCAGATCGCCGAAGCCAAGTCCGACAGCTGGTACGATGAGGTCGCCAAGTCGGTCTACAAGCCCGAGATCTACCTCGAAGCCGCCCGCGCGCTGGTCGACGAAGGCCTTGCCAATGAAGCCGACTTCCCGTGGGACAGCGACGGCTACAAGGCACCGACCCCGGCCGAGGACATCATCGACGGCATCGCCTACGACGGCAAAGCTCCGAACGCCTATCTCGACAGCCTGCCGATCGGCCTGAAAGGCGACCAGAAGGTCATCGGCAACGAAGTTCAGGGCTGACCTCTTCAGCCTCACCTGAGGCCGGGCGGCGCTCCCTCTGACGCCCGGCCACTTTCCTAGCAGATACCCAGACCCTCACCTCTTCCTCCTCCCGATGCGCGCCCCTCCCGCCCGCGCCATCCAGATCAAGGACCGGACATCATGACCACCGTCGATCCCGATTTCGCCCGAGACGCCGAACGCGAGGCTCGCCGGGCGCGTCTGTTCACCCGCATCAACAAGGCCGATGCATGGTTCAAGGTCCTCGGCCTTGCCTGGATCACGCCGCTGCTCAAGGCCGCCGCTGGCGACAACCCCAAGGCCCAGATGAAGGACGTCTGGCGTTTGCTGGGCGTTCCGCTGGTCGCCATCGCCGCATTCCTCGTGCTCTGGGGCACGCTGGCGCCGCAGGTGCAAACCTCGCTCGGCGCGGTGCCCGGCCCGGCGCAGGTCTGGAGCGAGGCGGTCAACCTGCACGCCGATGCGCAGGCCAAGGCGGCCAAGCAAGCCAAATTCGAAGCCATGGTCGACAAGCGCAACGAAAAGCTGATCGCCGCGGGCAAGGCGGATCAGGTCAAGGACGTCGCCTATACCGGCGCGCCGAGCTACTACCAGCAGATCTGGACCTCGATCAAAACCGTGTTCTTCGGCTTCCTGATCGCCTCCGCCGTGGCCATTCCGCTGGGCATCTGCGCGGGCCTTTCGCCCACCGCCAACGCCGCGATCAACCCGCTGGTGCAGATCTTCAAGCCGGTCTCGCCGCTGGCATGGCTGCCGATCGTCACCATGGTGGTCTCGGCCGCCTATGCCACCAACGACGGCATGTTCTCGAAATCCTTCCTGATCTCGGCGATCACCGTGACGCTCTGCTCGCTCTGGCCGACGCTGATCAACACCGCGCTTGGCGTGGCCTCGATCGACAAGGATCTGGTGAACGTCTCGAAGGTGCTCAAGATGAACACCTACACCAAGATCACCAAGCTGGTGCTGCCCTCGGCCCTGCCGCTGATCTTCACCGGTCTGCGCCTGTCGCTCGGTGTGGGCTGGATGGTGCTGATCGCCGCCGAGATGCTCGCCCAGAACCCCGGCCTCGGCAAGTTCGTGTGGGATGAGTTCCAGAACGGCTCGTCCTCCTCGCTGGCCAAGATCATGGTCGCGGTCTTCACCATCGGCATCATCGGCTTCCTGCTGGACCGCGTGATGTATGCCCTGCAGTCCCTCTTCACCTTCTCGAACAACCGCTGAGCGGCGCTCAAGCAAGCGAAGCCAAAGCGCGAAAGGAAGTGCGATGAGCATCCTAGAGTTCCAGAACGTCTCGAAAAGCTTCGGCGAGGGCACGCAAGCGACCCATGTGCTGAAGGACATCAACCTCTCGGTGGAAGAAGGCGAGTTCCTCGTGATCCTCGGCTTCTCCGGCACCGGCAAGACCACGCTGATCAACCTGATGGCCGGGCTCGAAAAGCCCACAAAGGGCCGCGTCACCTTCAAAGGGTTCGACATCGAGGGCCCCGGCCCCGAGCGCGGCGTGATCTTCCAGAACTACTCGCTGATGCCGTGGCTGACGGTCGAGGGCAACGTGCGCCTCGCGCTCGACGCGGTCTTCCCCGAGATGACCAAGAACGAGAAGACCCGCAAGACCCGCCACTACATCAAGATGGTCGGCCTGAGCCACGCCATCCACCGCCGCCCGGCGGAACTGTCGGGAGGCATGCGCCAGCGGGTCAACGTCGCCCGTGCGCTCGCCATGTCGCCCGAGGTGCTGCTGCTCGACGAGCCGCTGTCGGCGCTCGACGCGCTGACCCGCGCCAACCTCGCCGACGAGATCGAGGCGATCTGGGAGCAGGACAAAAAAACCTGCGTGCTGATCACCAATGACGTCGACGAGGCGATCACCCTCGCCGACCGGATCATAGCGCTGAACCCCGATGGCACGCTCGGCGCAGAGTTCCGCGTCGACATTCCCCGCCCGCGCGAACGCAGCGAGATGAACCACCACGAGGGGTTCAAGAAGCTGCGCGCCGAGGTCACCGGCTACCTCATGGACGTCGGCATCAAGGGCAAGGTCGAAGGCTCGCGCATCCTGCCCAATGTCACCCCGATCCACGCCGTGCCCGCCGCCGTGCAGCAGGCGCAGGAAGGGCTGATCGAAGAGCGCTTCCTCGACTTCTCGCAGCTCCACAAAATCTACCCCACGCCGAAGGGTCCGCTCACGGTGGTCGAGGACTTCAACCTCAAGATCAACCGCGGCGAGTTCATCTCGCTGATCGGCCACTCGGGCTGCGGCAAGTCCACGGTGCTGACCATGGCGGCAGGGCTGAACGGCATCTCCAAGGGCGCGATCAAGCTTGATGGCCGCCATGTGGAAGGCGCCGATCCCGAGCGCGCCGTGGTGTTCCAGTCGCCGAACCTCTTCCCGTGGCTCACCGCCCGCGAGAACTGCGCCATCGGGGTCGACAAGGTCTACCCCAAGGCGTCGCAGGCCGAGCGTCAGGACGTGGTGGAATATTACCTCGAGCGGGTCGGCCTTGCCGATGCCATGGACCGCGGCGCCGCCGATATGTCCAACGGCATGAAGCAGCGCGTCGGCATCGCCCGCGCCTTCGCCCTCTCGCCCAAGCTGCTGCTGCTCGATGAGCCCTTCGGCATGCTCGACAGCCTCACCCGCTGGGAGCTTCAGGAGGTGCTGATGGAGGTCTGGTCCCGCACCAAGGTCACCGCGATCTGCGTCACCCATGACGTCGACGAGGCGATCCTTCTGGCCGACCGCGTGGTGATGATGACCAACGGCCCGCAGGCCACCATCGGCAAGATCACCGATGTGAACCTGCCCCGCCCGCGCACCCGCAAGGCGCTGCTCGAGCATCCCGATTATTACGCCTACCGCCAAGAGGTGCTCGATTTCCTCGAAGAATACGAGCACGGCGCCAAGCCCAAACCCAAAGCCGCCCCCGCGGCGCTTGCAGCGGAGTGACCGAGATGGCGAAGAAACTCATCGTGATCGGTGCCGGCATGGCCTCTGGCCGCATGCTCGAGCATCTGATCGACGCCAGCCCCGAAGCCTATGACATCACCCTCTTCAACGCCGAGCCGCGCGGCAACTACAACCGCCTGATGCTGTCGCCGGTGCTGTCGGGCGAGAAGACCTACGAAGAGATCGTCACCCATGACGCCGCTTGGTACGAAGAGCGCCGCGTGACCTGCCGCTTCGGCGAGAAGGTCGTGGCGATCGACACCGAGAAGAAGGTCGTGACCGGCGAAAAGGGGGCCCTGCCCTACGACAAGCTGGTCATCGCCACCGGCTCGAACCCGTTCATCATCCCGCTTCCGGGTCACGATCTGGAAGGGGTGATCCCCTACCGCGATCTCGAGGACACGGAGGCGATGATGGCCCTCGGCGCAGGCAAGCGCGCGGTGGTCATCGGCGGCGGTCTTCTGGGGCTGGAAGCCGCCGCCGGCATGGCTGCACGCGGCACCGAGGTCGACGTGGTGCACATCATGGGCCACCTGATGGAGCGTCAGCTTGACGAGGCAGCGGGCTATCTGCTGCGCAAGTCGCTGGTCGACAAGGGCATTCGCATCCACTGCAAAGCCAACTCCAAACAGATCCTCGCCGATGACAACGGCCATGTCCGCGCCCTGCAACTCGACGACGGCACCGAACTGCCCTGCGATCTGCTGGTCATGGCGGTGGGCATCCGGCCCAGCACCGCGCTCGGCAAGGAAGCGGGTCTCGAGGTGAACCGCGGGATCGTCGTCGACGATCACATGGTCACCTCGAACCCCGATGTTCTGGCGCTTGGCGAATGCGTCGAGCACGCCGGAGCGATCTTCGGCCTCGTCGCGCCGCTCTACGATCAGGCCAAGGTGCTGGCCAAGACCCTGCTCGGCGAGGAGGCCCGCTTCGTGCAGAAGGAGGTCGCCACCAAGCTCAAGGTCACCGGCTGCGATCTCTTCTCGGCGGGCGATTTTGCCGAGGGCGAGGGCCGCGAGGACATCGTCTTCCGAGACCCGGCGCGCGGTGTCTACAAGCGCCTGATCCTCGAAGGGAACCGCCTGATCGGCGCCGTCATGTATGGCGACACCGCCGACGGCGCGTGGTTCCACGGCCTCATCAAGGACGGTGAGTGCGTCGAGGAGATGCGCGAGACCCTGATCTTCGGACCGGCCTACCAAGGGGGGGCCGCTGCGGACCCTATGGCGGCCGTTGCAGCCTTACCGCGTGACGCGGAGATCTGCGGCTGTAACGGCGTCTGCAAGGGACAGATCGAAGACGCAATCACCGCCGGTGCCGGAGACCTCGGCGCGGTGCGGGCCAAGACCAAGGCCAGCGCCTCCTGCGGCACCTGCACCGGGCTGGTCGAGCAGATCCTTGCCGTGACGCTGGGCGATGACTTCGTCATCCCCGCCGCGCAATCGGTCTGCGGCTGTACCGACCTCAGCCATGAGGATGTGCGCCGCCTGATCAAATCGCAGGAGCTGAAAAGCCAGGAAGCGGTCTGGCAGGAACTGGGCTGGACCACCCGCAACGGCTGCCATGTCTGCCGCCCGGCGGTGAACTTCTACCTGCTCGCCGACTGGCCGCTCGACTATGTGGACGACCCGCAAAGCCGCTTCGTCAACGAGCGCAACCACGCCAACATCCAGAAGGACGGCACCTATTCGGTGATGCCCCGCATGTGGGGCGGCATGACCACGCCGCAGGAACTGATGGCGATCGCGCAGGCGGCCGAGAAATACGGCGCCACCGTGAAAGTCACAGGCGGCCAGCGCATCGACCTTCTGGGCGTGAAAAAGGAAGACCTGCCCGCCATCTGGCATGATCTGAACGAGGCCGGCATGGTCTCGGGACACGCCTACACCAAAGGTCTGCGCACGGTGAAAACCTGCGTGGGCAGCGAGTGGTGCCGCTTCGGCACGCAGGACAGCACCGGGCTCGGCATCGCGCTCGAGCGGCGGCTCTGGGGATCGTGGACGCCGCATAAGGTCAAGCTCGGCGTCTCGGGCTGCCCGCGCAACTGCGCCGAGGCCACCTGCAAGGATGTGGGCATCGTGTGTGTCGACAGCGGCTTCCAGATCGGCGTTGCCGGGGCCGCGGGCATGGACGTGAAAGAGACCGAGCGTCTGGTCGACGTGCCCACCGAGGAAGAGGCGATCGAATGGACCGTCGCCTTCGTGCAGCTCTACCGCGAGCACGCCAAATACCTCGACCGGCCCTACAAATGGGTCGCCAAGGTCGGGCTCGACTGGGTGAAAGAGACCCTCGCTGACGCCGCCGAGCGGCAGGCGCTGGTCGAGCGCTTCGACCTCTCCCAGTCGGTTTACCAAAAGGACCCATGGGCCGAGCGGGCCAAGCCGGAGGTGGCACGCCGCTTCCACCCGCTCGCCGATCTCACACTGGAGGCTGCGGAATGAGCTGGATCGACATCGGACATATCGACGACGTTCCCCTGCGCGGGGCGCGGCTGGTGAAAACTCCCGTGGGCTGCGTGGCGATCTTCCGCACCGCCGAGGCCGAGGTCTTTGCTGCCTCCAACAGCTGCCCGCATAAGGCCGGGCCGCTGTCCGAGGGCATCGTGCACGGCCAGAAGGTCACCTGCCCGCTGCACAACTGGGTGTTCGATCTGAACACCGGCGAGGCGCAGGGCGCCGACGAGGGCCGCATCGCCACCTATCCGGTGCGCCTCGAAGGCGAGCGCATCCTGCTCGATGGCGTCGCCGTCGGAAAGAGGAGTGCCGCGTGATGGACGGAACGGGCCTGCCTGAGCTTCGCTCGACCTGCGCCTATTGCGGCGTTGGCTGCGGCGTGTTGCTGCGCCCTGACGGGGCGGGCGGGCTCGATGTGCGCGGCGACCCCGCGCACCCTGCAAACAAGGGGCGCCTCTGCTCCAAGGGCTCGCAGCTGGGCGAGACGCTGGGCCTCGAGGGGAGATTGCTCTCGCCTCGTGTCAACGGGATCGAGACGGGTTGGGACGCCGCGCTCGATCTCGTTGCCCTGCGTTTTCGCGAAACCATTGCCGAGCACGGGCCGGACAGCGTGGCCTTCTACGTCTCGGGGCAGCTGCTGACCGAGGATTACTATGTCGCCAATAAGCTGATGAAAGGCTACATCGGCTCGGCCAATATCGACACCAACTCGCGGCTCTGCATGGCCTCGACCGTGGCGGGGCACAAGCGCGCCTTCGGCACCGACACCGTGCCCGGCACCTATGAGGATCTCGAAGAGGCCGATCTGGTGGTTCTGGTGGGCAGCAACCTCGCATGGTGCCACCCGGTTCTGTATCAGCGCGTCGTTGCCGCCAAGAAGGCCCGCCCGACCCTGAAGGTCGTGGTTGTCGATCCGCGCCGCACTGCCACCTGCGACATCGCCGATCTGCACCTGCCGCTGAAGGCCGGCACCGATGTGGCGCTGTTCAACGGGCTGCTGACCGAGATCGCCGTGCAAGGGGCGGCGGATGAGGCCTTCATGGCGCATGTCGAGGGCTTCGATGCCACGCTCGAGAGCGCCTCGGACGATGATCCCGCGCGCACCGGCCTCGACGCCGCGACGCTGCGCGAGTTCTACGATCTGTTTGTGCGGACCGAAAAAGTCGTCACCGTCTTCAGCCAGGGCGTGAACCAATCCTCCTCGGGCACCGACAAGGTCAATTCGATCCTCAACTGCCACCTGGCCACCGGCCGTATCGGCAAGCCGGGCATGGGGCCGCTTTCGGTCACCGGGCAGCCCAACGCCATGGGCGGGCGCGAGGTGGGCGGTCTGGCCAATATGCTGGCCTGCCATCTCGATATTGAGAATGTTTCCCACCGCTCGGCAGTGCGCGAGTTCTGGTCCTCTCCAACGATCCCCGACAAGCCCGGTCTGAAGGCGGTGGACCTCTTCCAGGCCGTGAGCGAGGGCAAGATCAAGGCGCTCTGGGTGATCCACACCAACCCCGCCGTGACCATGCCCGACGCCGACCGCGTGCGCGATGCCATCAAGGACTGCCCCTTCGTGGTGGTCAGCGACATCACCGCCGCCACTGACACTGCGCGGCTTGCGCATGTGCTGCTGCCCGCCGCCGCATGGGGCGAGAAGGAAGGCACCGTCACCAATTCCGACCGCACCATCTCGCGCCAGCGCGCGGCCCTGCCCGCGCCCGGTGAGGCCAAGCCTGACTGGGAAATCCTCTCGGAAGTGGGAAAGCGCATGGGCTGGCCGCAGGGGTTCGACTACGCCTCCCCCGCCGAGATCTTTCGCGAATACGCCGCGCTTTCGGGGATCGCGGGCGGCTTTGGCAAGGATTTTGACATCTCCGGCCACGCCGGTCTCACCGATGGCGAGTATCACGCGCTGGCGCCATTCCGCTGGCCTTTCGCCGGGGCGCGCAAGGGCGGGCGGTTCTTCGGAAGCGGCGCTTTCTACACCGAAAGTGGCCGCGCCCGCATGGTGCCGGTGAAGTGGAAGGACTTCGCCAATAAGACCGCGCCGCGCTTCCCCTTCCGCTTCAACACCGGGCGCATTCGCGACCAGTGGCACACGATGACCCGCACCGGCCGCTCGCCGCGCCTGTCTGCGCATCTGGCCGAGCCCTTCCTCGAAATCCACCCCTCGGACGCGGCAGATCTGGCCATTTCGCCCGCAAGCCTCGTTCGTGTCACCTCCACTCACGGAACCGCAGTGCTGCGGGCCTTGGTCACCGACAAGGTGCAGAAGGGCGAAGTTTTCGCCCCCATGCATTGGACCGGCGAGACCGCGCCCGCAGCACGGGTGGATGCGCTGGTGCCCCCCGTCACCGACCCTGTCTCGGGCCAGCCCGAGAGCAAGGGCGCTGTGGTCGCGCTCGCCCCCTTCGAGGCGGGCTGGTACGGCTTTGCCGTCTCCTGCACCGAGATGGCGCCCGATAGCGATTACTGGGCGCTCGCGCGCACCCACAGCGGCTGGCAGGTGGAAATGGCGGGCAGCACCGCCCCCGCCGATTGGGAAGCCGAGGCGCGCCGCATGTTCGATCTGCCCAGTGCCGAGGCGCAGGTGGTTCACGATCCGCGCCGCGGCAGCGTCCGCATCGCCTTCCATTCCGAGGGCCGGCTGCTGGCCGCGCTCTTCGTCTCGCCCGAGCCGGTGGTGGTGATGCGCAGCCATGTGGCGTCGCTGCCTGGAGAAGAGGCGCCGCATGTGCTCACCGGCCGCGCGCCCGCGGATCAGCCCGATCCGGGCCCGGTGGTCTGCGCCTGTTTCAACGTCGGGGTGAACACCATCCTCAGCGCCATCGAAACGCAGGGCCTGATGAACGTCGACGCCATCGGCGCGGCGCTGCAGGCCGGCACCAACTGCGGATCCTGCCGCCCCGAATTAGCCGCGCTTCTGGCCCGCGCCAAATCCCCCGCGCCCGAAGTCTCTCCTGAAGCCGCAGAATGAGGATCCCGAGATGAGCGTTCTTCCGAGCTTTCCCATCGCCGCGCCGCACGAGATGCCGGCCAAGGGTTCCATCGCGCTGGTCGGTGCCGGGCCGGGTGCGGCGGACCTGCTGACCCTGCGCGCCGCCGCGCGGCTGCGCACTGCGGATGTGATCTTTTATGACCGGCTGGTCGATCCCGAGGTGCTCGCCATGGCCGGACCGAGGACGGAACTGGTCTTTGTCGGCAAGGAGGTCGGCGCGCATTCATGGCCGCAGGAGCAGATCAACGCGGTGATCGTCGCCGCCGCCCTGCGCGGGCAAAAGGTGGTGCGGCTGAAATCCGGCGATCCGGGCATCTTCGGGCGCGCCGCTGAAGAACTGGAAGCGGCGAGGATGCATGGCATCGAGGTCGAGATCGTGCCCGGCGTCACCGCCGCCATGGCCGCCGCCGCCCATGCGGGCATGCCGCTGACGACGCGCGGCGAGACCGACGCGCTGGTGCTGGCCACCGGCCATGCGCGCGAGGGCGACCCCATGCCCGACTGCGCGCGTCACGCCAAGCCCGGCGTCACGCTGGCGCTTTACATGGCGGTCGGCCAGTCGGCGCGGATCACCACCTCGCTGCTCGAGACCGGGATGCCCGAGGATGCGCCGCTGACCATCGCGGTCGAAGTGTCCAAACCCGGCGAGCGGATGATCACCGGGCGACTCGTGGACCTTCCGGCGCTGCTCGTGCAGCACAAGGTGAAGGGCTGCGCGGCGATCATCGCGAGCTGGCCGAAGATGGCGAAACCCGGGGTGGCACTGGAAGCGACGGCGACAGCCCTCGCTTGAGCCCTGCCTTGCGACGGTAGCCGGGCGAATGAGCCCACTTCCGGAACGTCGACATTTCTGGGGCTGTCAGAGCGCCGTGATCAGCCGCGCCGCGCATTCCACCCCGTCGAGGATCGGCTTGTCGAAGCGACCCCGCAGATGCGCCGTCAGCTTGGCCATGCCCGCGCAGCCGAGGATCACGCAATCCACGCCATCCCCGGCCATCGCGCGGGCGGTCTCCACCGCCACCGCCTCGGTGGCCCTGTCCGGATCTTCTTCGAGCGCCAGCACCGGGACGTCGGAGGCGCGGACCTTGCCCATGAGATGCTCGAACCCGTAGCCGATTATGTTGCCTTCGATGATCGGCACCGAGATCGGCAGCGTGGTGACCACGGAAAAGCTCCAGCCGCGCAGCGCGGCGATATGGTAGGCCGCCTGACCGATCCCGATCACCGGCACCTTCGAGCGCGCCTGCGCGTCCTCCAGCGCGGTGTCGTCGAAACAGGCGATGATGATGCCCTCGAACCCCTCGGCATTGGCCTTGTCGACCAGCTCCAGCAGCGACGGCGCGGCTTTCAGACCGTCCTCATGCCCCTGAATGGCGGGCGGGCCGCCTGCATTGGTCCAACCCTCCAGCGTCACCCCCGGCACGGCGGCGCGGGCGACCTCCAGCATGCCTTCGGTCATCGCGGCGGTGCTGTTGGGGTTGATGATCACATAGGCCATCAGACCATTCCCTTGCCGGCGTCGGACCCCTGCTTGGCGCGGCGCTTGTTCATCGACCAGACGGTCAGCAGGAACACCCCGATGATCACCAGCGAAAAGGCGGTGGTCAGCGTGCCCAAGGCAAAGATCACCGGCGTGGTGACATTGGTGGTCATGCCGTAAATCTCGAGCGGCAGCGTGTTGTAGCTGCCCGCGGTCAGCAGCGTCCGCGCGAACTCATCATAGCTGAGGGTAAAGCCAAACAGCGCGACGCCGATCAGCGAGGGGGCGATGATCGGAAGCACCACATGCTGCAGGGTCTGCCAGTTGGTCGCGCCCTGATCGCGGGCCGCCTCTTCGAAGGATTTGTCGAAGCGGTTGAACACGGCGAACATGATCAGCAGGCCGAAGGGCAACGTCCATGTCAGCTGCGAGCCGAAGCCCGAGCTGGCCCAGTGGATCGGCAGGCCAAGCTGGCTGAAGATCAACCCGACGCCCAGCGACACGAGGATCGACGGGATCACCAGCGAGGTGATCACCAGATAGAACAGCACCGCGTTGCCCGCAAAACGCTTGCGGAACGCCAGCCCGCCAGCCACCGAGACCACCACCGTCGTGACCATCACCAGCAGGCCAAGCGCGAAGCTGCGGCGGAAACTGCCCCAGATGTCGCCCACCGCTTGCTGCTCGAAGAGATCGAAGAACCAGTGCAGCGAGACGCCGCGCATCGGGAAGGTGAGGCCGCCTTGCGGCCCCTGAAAGCTCAGGATCGCGATGGTGAAGGTCGGCCCGTAGAGGAACAGCAGGAACAGCACGAAGAAGGCGCCGAGCACGTAGAAGGAGCGGGGACGGGATTCCATGGATCAGAGCTCCTTGCGGATGTCGACGAAGCGCAGAAGGATGCCGATGACCATCAGCACGGTGATCAGCAGCACCACCGCCGTGGCCGAGGCCGAGGGATATTGCAGCAGCGCGATGTCGTTCTGGATGAGGCGGCCGACGTTGGCCGATTGCGAGCCTGACATGAAGCGCACCGTAACGAAGTCGCCCATCACCAATGTGACAACGAAGATCGTGCCGATCATGATGCCCGGCTTGCACAGCGGGATGATCACGTTGGTTAGCGTCTGGAAGCCCGAGGCGCCGCCGTCATAGGCCGCTTCGATCAGCGATTTGTCGATGCGCATCATGGTGTTGAAGATCGGCACCACCATGAACAACGTATAGAGGTGCACAAAGGCGAGGATCACCGAGAAGTCCGAATAGAGCAGCCATTCCAGCGGCTCGTCGGTGATGCCCGCCGAGATCAGCGCCGAGTTGGCCAGCCCGTTGCGTCCCAGAAAGGGGATCCACGAGATCATCCGAATGATGTTCGAGGTCCAGAACGGGATGGTGCAGAGCAAAAAGAGCGCGATCTGCCACGTCTGCGTGCGCACATGAAAGGCGAGGAAATAGGCCACCGTGAAGCCGATCAACAAGGTGCAGGCCCAGACAATCAGCGCGTATTTGATCGTGTTGCCGAACACCCGGTAGGTCACCGGCGAGCCAAAAAGGAAATCGTAGTTTTCCCAGCTGAACGCCGGGATGATCGAAAACTCCGTCGCTTTCCAGAAGCTCACCACGACGATCATCGCGATGGGCAGCACGAGGAAGAAGATCAGCACGAGGGTCAGGGGCGAGGCCAGCAGCCAGCCGGTCAGATGTCGGTTGTTTTCGCCAGCGCGCATGCGGCCTCCGGTCTTTGTGTGGTGCGGCGCACCGCATCAGGGTGCCGCGCCCCGGGCACATCCGGGGCGCGGCGATCTCGGTCAGGACCAAGGTGATAAGGTCAGACCCGAGAGGATCAGGCTGCGATGAACTCGTTCCACTTGCGGACCATGTACTGGTTCTCGTCCATGACGGCGTTCCAGCAGGCCACCGAGCCCATGCGCTCTTCGAACGAGCCGCCGTCGCGGACTTCACCGGCCTGCGCCATGGCGTCGCCGAACGGGTTGGTGATGGTGTCGGTGGCTTCCTTGCCCTCGAACCAATAGCCCCACTCGTTTTCGGACATGAAGTTCTTGGAGGTTTCCGGAACCGCCGAGTAATAGCCCTGACGCATCAGGAAGCCGCCGACCCAGCCGTCGAGGTACCAGTTGATGTACTCATAGGCCGCATCCAGCTCGAGGCCCGAGAGGTTCTTCGACAGGCCGATGCCGCCGCCCCACGAACGGTAGCCTTCCTTCAGCGGCTGGTAGACGCAGTCGATGCCGCGCGATTTCACCGCGGTGATGGCGGGCGACCACATGGACTGGATCACCACCTCGCCCGAGGCCATCAGGTTGACGCTCTCGTCGAAGGTCTTCCAGAAGGCGCGGAACTGACCGGCGCGCTTGGCTTCGGTGAAGATCGCCATGGTCTTGTCGATCTCTTCGCGGGTCATGTTGCCCTTGTCGCCATAGGCGATCTCGCCCATCGCTTCGCAGACCATGGCCGCGTCCATGATGCCGATCGACGAGATGTCGAGGATCGACGCCTTGCCCTTGAACTCGGGGTTCAGCAGCTCGGCCCAGGTGTCGATCGGACGGCCGATCAGGTCGGGGCGGATGCCCAGCGTGTCGGCGTTGTAGATCGTCGGGATGAGGGTCATCCAGTTGGTCTGCTGGTCGGCGAAGGTGGTGCCATCGGGACCGTCGGTGAAGCCCACGGTGTGCGGCGCGGTGCCCTGCGCGATGGTCGACTCGGGCGTCAGCTTGCCGTCTTTGAAGATGCCGACGATCTTGTCGTAGTTCTTGATCTTGCTGACATCCATCGCCTGCAGGTTGCCGGTCGGCCAGACCTTCTTACAGATCCAGTATTCGATGTCGGCGATGTCGAAGCTGCCCGGCTGGGTGGCGGCGCGCTGGGTGACGGCGTCGGAGTCGAGCGCGGTCATCTCGAGCGTGAAGCCGAGGTCTTCCTTCACCTTCTGCGCCACCTCGTTGAGGTTCGACACGCCGGTGCCGAACTGGCGCAGGGTGACGTCCTTGATGTTCTGGGCCCAGATCATCGGCGCCGGGAAGGCGGTTGCCGCACCGGCAGCGGCAGCGCCTTTCAGAAGGCCGCGGCGGCTGAGTTTCTTCGTCGTCATGTCCTAACTCCCTGTGTTGGACTTGTCTTGACCGGACCTTTTCGGCCCTTGTTCACCCCGGCCCCTTCAGGCCGAAAGCGGATGCAGCGCCTGGTCGTCCCAGACCAGGCCCACCCCGTCGCCGGGGGATTTCGGATCAGAGAAGAATTGCTCTTCGGGCACCCAGGCGGTGACGTCCTGATCGCCCGCGGCAAGCACGGTGACCGCCACATGCGCCCCCTGAAACTCTACCGAGGTGACGCGGCCATCCAGCTTGGCGCCCTGCTGCGGCGCGATGCGCGTCAGGTCGTTGCGGATGGCGAAATGGCCCTGCGGCAGCGCCAGCACATTGTGCCCGCCCATGAACCGCGCGACAAACTCGGTCTTGGGGCTGTTGAACACCTCGCGGGCCGGGCCCGCTTGCTCGATCACCGCGTTGTTCATCACTACGATCTCATCGGCCAGCGCCAGCGCCTCGTCCTGCCCGTGGGTGACATGCACGAAGGTGATGCCAAGCTCGCGCTGCAGGCGCTTGAGCTCGGCGCGCATGCGGATGCGCAGGAACGGATCGAGCGCCGAAAGCGGCTCGTCGAGCAGCAGGATCTGCGGCTCGGTGATCAGCGCGCGGGCCAGCGCCACGCGCTGCTGCTGCCCCCCCGAAAGCTGCGACGGCAGGCGCTCGGCGAACTGTGTCATGTCGACCAGCGCGAGCATCTCCATCGCCTTCTTGCGGCGGGTGGCGGCGTCGGTGCCCTTCATCTTGAGGCTGAAGGCGACATTGTCCGCCACCGAAAGATGCGGGAACAGCGCGTAGCTCTGGAACATCATCGCCGTGCCGCGCTTGGCCGGGGGAAGATGCGAGATGTCGCTGCCGCCCAGCACGATCGCGCCGTCGCTGACCGTCTCATGCCCGGCGATCATCCGCAGGGTCGAGGATTTGCCGCAGCCCGAAGGCCCCAGAAGGCAGGCATAGACGCCGGACCCGAAGTGATGGTTGATCGCGTCGACCGCGACGGTATCGCCGTAGCGCTTGGTCAGGCCGACGAGTTCGAGATCGAGTCCTTGGCGCATATGTCCCCCGTAGATCCGCGTGTGTCCGCAGCTTGAGTGCTGACCGATCCTGTCCACGGCGCTCGTAAAAAACGAAGCGCGGGCAACGTTGCGGCAGGGCAAATTCTTCGTGACGCTGAAATTTTCACCAAAAATCCCCCTTCGTGTGCACTTTTTGATTTCAGATTGTGTACGATCTCACGAAGTTCTACATGCAATCCCCTCGTTGCTTGTGCCTTCGGCACGGCTCGGAAAGATTGGTGATCCAAAGGGGAGAGGCCGCGATGACAGCGAAAGAGGCCGCGCCAGCGGGGCGCGGGAAGGGCTCCAAAGGATCGAAGGCGCGGGCCGTGGCCGATGCGCTGACCCTTGCCGTGCACGAGCACCGGCTGGCACCGGGACTGAAGCTGAACGAGGATGAGGTCGGCGAGATCTTCGGCGTGGGCCGCACGATCGTGCGCTCGGCGCTGCAGATGCTGGCGCATGATCAGCTTGTCACCATCGAGCCCAACCGCGGCGCCTTTGTCGCGGCACCATCGATTCGCGAGGCGCGCGAGGTGTTTGAGGCCCGCGCCCTGCTCGAACCGCGCACCGCCCGCTCTGCCGCCGAGCGCATGACCCCCGAGGATGCGGCACGGCTGCGACGTCACAATGCCGAGGAACACGCGGCGCTCGATCGCGGTGAATATGGCACTGCAGTACGGCTCTCGGGTGAGTTTCATATCGAGATCGCGCGCATCGCCGATCAGTCGACCATCGCGGATTTCATCACCCAGCTGATTGCCCGTTCGTCGCTGGTGATCGCACTTTACTGGCGCAGACCCAAGGCAATGTGCGAAACTCATGCACATGAGGCGCTGCTCACCGCTCTGGAGGAGGGCGATGGCGCCACGGCGGAGGAGCTGATGAAAGGGCACCTATTGGACCTGCTGTCCTCACTCGACCTGCGCGAGGCTCCGGCCACACCGCAAAGCCTGCGCGAGGCGCTACGGCCATGATGCTGCGCACGATGACCAAGGCCGATCTGGGCCACGCGCTCGACTGGGCGGCCAAGGAGGGCTGGAACCCGGGCCTCGAGGATCTCGATCCGTTCTACGCCGCGGACCCCGAGGGCTTTTTCTGTGCCGAGCTTGGCGGCAATATGGCCGCGGCGATCTCGGTGGTGAACCATACCGACCGCCTTGCCTTCCTCGGGCTCTATCTCTGCGCCCCGGCCTATCGCGGGCAGGGCATCGCCCATGCGCTCTGGCTGCATGCGATGAAACACGCCGGCACCCGCACCATCGGGCTCGACGGCGTGCCCGCGCAGCAAGAGAACTACCGCAAGTCCGGCTTCGTGCTGGCCGGGCAGACGAAACGCTTTGCCGGGCGGCTGAGCCACGGTCCGGGTAAGGGTGTGCAATCCGCCGCCGCCGACGAGCATGCCGCGCTGATCGCCATGGAGGCCAAGGCCTGCGGCTACGCCAAGCCCCGGTTCACCGCCGCCTGGCTGGAACCGGCGCAGACCCGTTTCACGCTGGTGCATCGCGAGGCCGGGAAACCGAACGGCTTTCTCACCTTGCGGGGCTGCCACGTGGGCTGGAAGATCGGGCCGCTCTGCGCGCCCGACCTGCCGGTGGCGCAGGCGCTGCTCGAGGCCGCTGCAGCGCATACCGGCGAAGATCAGGTGATGATCGACCTGCCCGCCGAATCCGCCGCGCTGGCGGCGCATTGCCTTGCCATGGGGATGCAGCCGGTGTTCCACACCGCCCGCATGTATCGCGGTCCGGCGCCGCTTGCCGGACGCGGCCAGAACGCGGTGGGCACGCTGGAACTGGGCTGACCCGCTTGCCGATGGCCGCGCCGCCGCTATTTCGGCGGACATGACCGGAACTCAGGAACGCGCAATCGTCATAGGATCGAGCGGCGGCATCGGCAGCGCCCTTGCCGCGGCTCTGGAGACCCGTGGCACCGAGGTCACGCGGCTGTCGCGCCGCGAGCACAGGCTCGACGTCACCGACGAGGCCTCGGTCGAGCGGCACCTCGGCGCGCTGGAGGGCAGCTTCGATCTGATCCTCGTCGCCACCGGCGCGCTGTGCCCCGAGGGAGCGGCCCCGGAGAAGACCCTGAAATCGCTCGACCCGGCGCAGGTGATGCAGCAGATGGCGATCAATGCGCTCGGCCCGGCGCTGGTGCTGAAACACGCCATGCGCCTGCTGCCAAGGGACCGCCGCGCGGTCTTTGCCGCACTCTCGGCCCGCGTGGGCTCGATCGGCGACAACCGGCTGGGCGGCTGGTATTCCTATCGCGCCTCCAAGGCGGCGCTGAACCAGATGATCCGCACCGCTTCGGTGGAACTGGCGCGCACGCACAAGCAATTGGCCTGCGTCGCGCTGCATCCGGGCACCGTCGCCACGCCCTTTACCGCCGAATACCTTGGCCGCCACCCCGCCGTGCCCCCCGAAGAGGCTGCGCAGAACCTGCTGTCGGTGCTGGACGGGCTCGGCCCCGAAGAGACCGGGCGCTTTTTCGACTGGGCAGGCAAGGAGGTCGTGTGGTGAGCCGTCTGGTGCTGGTGCTGGGCGACCAGCTTTCGGAGGATCTGATCGCGCTGCGCCGCGCCGATACGGCGACCGACGTCGTGGTCATGGCCGAGGTCGCCGCCGAGACCGACTACACCGCCCACCACCCCAAGAAGATCGCGCTGATCTTCGCCGCCATGCGCAAATTCGCCGCCCATCTGCGCAAAGAGGGTTGGGAGGTCCGCTACACCCAGCTTGACGACACCGAGAACGCAGGCTCGATCCCCGGCGAGTTGCTGCGCCGCGCCGAAGAGACCGGCTCCACCGAGGTTCTGGCGACGAAGCCGGGCGAATGGCGGCTGATCGAGGCCCTGCGTGACACGCCGCTGGACATCACCTTGCTGGAAGACGACCGCTTTCTCGCCTCCCACGCCGAGTTCGAGGATTGGGCCAAGGGGCGCAAGGCGCTGCGGATGGAGTATTTCTATCGCGAGATGCGCCGCAAGACCGGGCTGCTGATGGACGGCGACAAACCCGAGGGCGGCGACTGGAATTACGACAGCGAGAACCGCAAGCCCCCGCCCGACGGCATCGACCACGGCGGTCCGATGAGCTTCACCCCAGATGAGACCGTTGAAGAGGTGCTTGATCTGGTCGAGGCGCGGTTTCCCAAGAACTTCGGCACGCTGCGCCCCTTTCATTTCGCCACCGACCGCGGGCAGGCCAAGCGCGCGCTGGCGCATTTCATCCGCCACGCGCTGCCCGAGTTCGGCGCCTATCAGGACGCCATGCTGGACGGGCATAAATACCTCAACCACGCGCTGGTCTCGCCTTACATCAACATCGGGCTGCTCTCTGCGCTGGAAGTCTGCGAAGCGGCGGCGGAGGCCTATCGCGCCGGCGACGCGCCGCTCAATTCGGTCGAGGGATTCATCCGTCAGATCATCGGCTGGCGCGAATACGTGCGCGGCATCTATTTCCACGAGGGGCCTGATTATCCGCGCCGCAACCGCCTCAACCAGCAGCGCGCGCTGCCGCCGCTCTATTGGGGTGCCGAGACCAAAATGCGCTGCCTGTCGAAAGCCGTCGAACAGACGCGCGACGAGGCCTACGCCCATCACATTCAGCGGCTGATGGTGACCGGGAATTTCGCGCTGATTGCCGGGATCGACCCGGCGGAGGTGCATGAGTGGTATCTGTCGGTCTACGTCGATGCCTTCGAATGGGTCGAAGCGCCCAATACCGTGGGCATGAGCCAGTTCGCCGATGGCGGGGTGATCGCCTCGAAGCCCTATGTCTCGTCAGGCGCCTATATCGACCGCATGTCGGACTATTGCGGGCACTGCGCCTACAAGGTGAAACAAAAGACCGGCGAGGGCGCCTGCCCGTTCAACCTGCTCTATTGGCACTTTCTGACCCGGCACCGCGAGAGGTTCGAAAACAACCCCCGCATGGGCAATATGTACCGCACATGGGACCGGATGGACGAAGCGAAGCGCGAGACGGTTCTGGCCGAGGCCGAAGCGTTTCTGAAACGGCTGTCGGCTGGCGAGACGGTCTGACCGCCGGGCATGGGAGCCCAGCGCCGCGCGGGGCGGTAAGGGCGGGATGTGCGTATTTGGAAAGAGAAGAAGATGGACGGGGGCGCGCTGGTCCAGTGCCTGCGCAGCCGCGGGGTCAGGTCTTTTCCAGCTCGCTTTCCAGCTTCAGAACGCGGCCGCCGTCGTCCTGCTCGATCAGGAAGGCCGGGGCATCCGGCGAGCCGTTGCGGGTGATCTTCTCGCCCGAGATCTGCCGGGTCACCTTGCGCTCGAAGCGCTCGGCAATCTTGCCGGTGGCGCTGCCCGCGCCCCAGTTCCACTTCACGATCTCTCCGACCTGAAAGCTGCTCATCGTGTCGTCTCCCTTGCTTAACGTAGGGAAAACACGCGGGAACGCCGGGATGTTCCGTCTCAGTCGGTCGCGGGCTTGGCAGTGGACTCTTCGGTGGCCTCGGCGGCGGGCTCTTCGGCTGCCGCCTCCGGCGACTCGTCGGCGGCACCTTCGTCCGGTGCTGCATCCGCTGGCGTCTCGCTGTCCTGCACCGGGGTGTCGGTGGTCAGCACGCCATTGACCCATTCGCCGGTGCTCTGCTCGCCGGTGGCATAGCGCATGGTGCCCTCGCCCTGCCGTTTGCCGCCCGCGAAATGACCCTCGTAGACATCGCCATTGGCATAGGTCGCGACGCCCTCGCCCTCGATCTCGCCATCGACCCACGCGCCCTCGTAACTGAAGCCGTCGGGCATGGTGATCTTGCCCTGCCCGTGGCGCTGGCCGTCGCGGAAGGCACCGGTGTAAACCGTGCCGTCGGGATAGGTGGCCGTGCCTTCGCCATGGCGCTGACCGTCCTGCCAGTCACCCTCGTAGCGGTAACCGTCGGGGTAGGTCATCACGCCCGTCCCGTCGTTGCGGGCGTTCTTGAAGCTGCCCTCGTAGACCAGCCCGTTGGCGTAGCGCGCGACGCCCGCGCCTTCGATCACCCCGTCGACCCAGTCGCCCTCATAGGTCGAGCCGTCGGGATAGGTGATCTTGCCCCGGCCATTGGCGAGATCGCCGAGGAAGGCGCCCTCGTAGATCGAACCGTCGGGATAGGTGACCTTGCCCTGCCCCTCGATCTGGCCCGAAACCCAGTCGCCCTCGTAGCGGTAGCCGTCCTCGCCGATGAAAGTACCGGTGCCCTGCCGCTGGTCGTTGTCGAACTGGCCTTCGTAGATGTCGCCATTGGCGTAGGTCACCTTGCCCTGCCCTTCGCGGCGGCCGTCCACGAGCTCTCCCTCGTAGATGTCGCCATTGGGCTGGGTGAGCTTGCCGACGCCGTCGATCTGGCCCTCACGCCATGTGCCCTCGTAGATCAGCCCGTCGGGCATGGTCAGCTTGCCCTGACCGTCGCGCAACCCATTGGCCACGCGGCCCTCGTAGACCGAGCCGTCGGGATAGGCGATCTCGGCATTGCCCTGTTTGACGCCGTTCACCCAATCGCCCTCGTAGCGATAGCCGTTGGGGCCGGTCATCACGCCGCGCCCATGGTGCAGCGCATTGCGGAAAGAGCCTTCGTAGCGCATGCCGTTGGCATATTGCATGACGCCCTTGCCGGTGATCTTGCCGTCGAGCCAAGACCCCTCGTAGGTGCCGCCATCGGCAAAGACGATGCGGCCAATGCCCTCGGGCTTGCCCTTGGCGAATTGCCCCTCATAGACCGAGCCATTGGGGAAGCGCGCGACACCCTCGCCGCGGATCTCGCCCTCGACCCAAGCGCCGGTGTACTCATAGCCATTGGGCATGCGGTAAGTGCCCGTGCCGTGCTGCAGACCGCCCTGGAAGGTGCCCTCATAGACCCCGCCGTCGTCATATTGCTTGGTCTGCACCTCGCCATCCTCGACCTGCGCGAGCGCGGGATATGTCAGCGCGCCGATGGCCGCCGCCGTGAGGATGGTTCTGCCTGAAAGCTTCATGCGAAATCCCTGCCGGACCTTTGCCGGATGCCTGTTGTTTTCCGCCGAAAATCGGCCCCTCTGCCGCCGCGAAACTAAACAACACCCCCTTGGCTGACAATCTCTTTTGCCCTCAGCTTCTTCCCCTCGGGCGTGGTTCTGCTATGTGGGCACGCGGATGTGACCGAAAGGATGGGGCTCATGGCCGACCGTTTCCGCCTGACCATCGCGCAGCTGAACCCGACCGTGGGCGATCTTGCAGGCAATGCCGCCAAGGCAAAGGACGCCTGGAAGAAGGGCCGCGACGCCGGGGCCCAGCTTGTTGCCCTGCCCGAGATGTTCATCGCTGGCTACAACGCGCAGGATCTGCCGAAGAAACACGCCTTCACGCTCGATTGCATGGAGGTGGCGCAAAAGCTGGCCGAAGACTGCGCCGACGGGCCCGCGCTGGCGATCGGCTGCCCGTGGATCGAGGGCACCGAGCTTTACAACGCCTATCTCATCTGCCGCGGCGGGCGGATCGTCACTCATGTGTTCAAGCACCACCTGCCGAACTATGGCGTCTTCGACGAGGTGCGTGTTTTCGACAGCGGCGCCATCGGCGGGCCCTACGCGGTGGGCAACGTCCGCATCGGCTCGCCGATCTGCGAGGACGCATGGTATGAGGACGTGGCCGAGACCCACGCCGAGACAGGGGCCGAGTTCCTGCTGGTGCCCAACGGTTCGCCCTACCGCCGCAACAAGCACGAGACCCGGCTCAACAAGATGGTCGCCCGCGTGGTCGAGACCGGCCTGCCGCTGATCTACCTCAATATGGTGGGCGGTCAGGACGACCAGATCTTCGACGGCGGCTCCTTTGTGTTGAACCCCGGCGGACAGGCGGCGCTGCAACTGCCGGTCTTCGAGGAAGAGATCGCCCATGTCGATTTGGTGCGCACCCCCGAGGGATGGCGCGCCGAGGACGGGCGCTTCGTGCAGCACCCGGACGACATGGAGCAGGATTACCACGCCATGGTGCTCAGCTTGCGCGACTATTGCCGCAAGACCGGCTTCGGCAAGGTGCTGCTGGGCATGTCGGGCGGCATCGACTCGGCGCTGGTGGCGACCATCGCCACCGATGCGCTCGGAGCCGAGAACGTGCGCTGCGTGATGCTGCCGTCGGAATATACCTCCGAGCATTCGCTGGAGGATGCCAAGGCCTGCGCCACCAACCTTGGCTGCCACTATGATTTCGTGCCGATCGCCGAAGGGCGCGACGCGATCACCAAAACGCTGGCGCCGCTCTTTGCCGGGCGCGATGCCGATCTCACCGAAGAGAACATCCAGTCGCGCCTGCGCGGGCTGCTGCTGATGGCGCTGAGCAACAAGTTCGGTGAGATGCTGTTGACCACCGGCAACAAGTCCGAGGTCGCGGTGGGCTACGCCACGATCTACGGCGACATGGCGGGTGGCTACAATCCGATCAAGGATCTCTACAAGACCCGCGTCTTCGCCATCTGCCGCTGGCGCAACGAGAACCAGCGCCCGTGGATGAACGGCCCCGACGGCGAGGTGATCCCCGAGCGGATCATCACCAAGCCGCCCTCGGCCGAGCTGCGCGAAGACCAGAAGGACAGCGACAGCCTGCCCGACTACCCGGTGCTGGACGGTATTCTGGAGATTCTCGTGGACCGCGATGGCTCGATCGCCGATTGCGTCGCGGCGGGCTATGACCGCGCCGATGCCAAGAAGGTCGAGCATCTGCTCTACATCTCGGAATACAAACGCTTCCAAGCCGCTCCGGGCGCGCGCCTGTCGCAAAAGGCTTTCTGGCTCGACCGGCGCTATCCCATCGCCAACCGCTGGCGCGACAACGGCTGAGGCAAGGCGCGGGGCCATTTGGCCCGCCGCTACTCCCACCAACGGTCGATGCTGGCGATATCGTCGTCGGACCAGCCGAAATGGTGGGCGAACTCATGCATTGTCACATGGGCGATCAGCGCATCCAGCTCGACATCGCCCCGGTCGCGCCATTCCTGCAGGATCGGCTCGCGGAACAGCCAGACGGTGTCGGGATAGGGCGAGGGCCAGCTGCTCGACTTTTCGGTCATCGGCACACCTTCGTAGAGCCCGGTAAGATCGAGCCGGTCGTCGATCTGCATCTCTTGCAGAATGTCCTCCGGCGGCCAGTCCTCGACCTGCAGCACCACCTCGGCAGCGGCGGCGCGGAAAGGCTCGGGCAGGGCATTAACCGCGGCGCGGGCCATGGTCTCGAAAGCGGCAAGATCGGGCGCAGTATCGGGTGTTGTCATGCAGGGGATATGGCCCCGCGCCGGCGGCGGGAAAAGACCCAAACGGTTTGATCTGGGAGGCGCGCGCAAAACAGCGGACCATAGAACGGGGCAGTGACGCAAAGACAGGTCGCTTTCCGCCCTCCGCGTCGCAATTGGCGCAGATCCACTTCCCTATCCGCCCTAATGGCGCGCTTCCGCATTCAGGAGCGCGCGCATGATCACCGTCCACAGCATTCCGCAGGCTTTTTCCGAAGTCGACTGCAGCCGCCTCATCGAGATCTCGCGCAATGCCGAGGCCTCGGACGCGCGCCTTGTGGGTCAGCAGCGCGCGCACAACATGCGCCGCGCCGATCTGGTGTGGCTCGACGATGTGGAAGACACCGGCTGGGTCATGGATCGGATCATCGAACTGGTGCGTGACGCCAACCGATCCGCCTATGACTTCGCGCTGGATGCCTTCGACGAAAGCGCGCAGGTCGCGCGCTACGGCGCCGAGCGTGAAGGGCATTTCGACTGGCATTCGGACATCGGCGAGGGCCGTCTGGCCGCGCGCCGCAAGCTGACCATGGTGGTGCAGCTTTCCGACGAGGGCGCCTATGAGGGCGGCGCGCTGGAACTGATGCCCTCGAACCATGTGGTTGCGGCAAAGAAAGAGCGCGGCACCGCCACGCTCTTTCCGTCCTATATGCTGCACCGGGTCACGCCGGTGACCGGCGGCGAGCGCCATTCGCTGACCATCTGGGCGCATGGGCCAGCCTTCCGCTGACCCATCCCCACCCTAGGGCCAGCGGCCTCAGGTCATCAGTAGCTGGTAGCTGTGCGGCACGTACCGAAAGCCGTCGCCCTCGGCCTCGACATAGCCCACCGCCGGGAACGGCATGTGGTAGCCGATGAAGGGCGTCTTATCCTCGGCCAGCGTGCCGAAGATCTTGCGCCGCGAACTGGCGGCCAGTTCCTTGTCCATGTCAAAGCGCACTTCCCAATCGGGCTTGCCCACCGACCAGACGTAGTGGTTCGCAAGATCGGCGGTCAGCATCAGCTTCTGGCCGCCGCTTTCGAGCATGAAACACATGTGCCCCGGTGTGTGCCCCGGCGCGAGAACCGAGGTGATGCCCGGCGCCACTTCCTCGCCGTTGCCGAGGAAGCTGAACTGATCCTCCAGCGGACGCACCTTACTTTCAAAGGTGTCGTTGGCCGCTTCGGTCCAATGGTTCCACTCCTCCTGCCCGGTCAGCAGCGCGGCATTGCCGAAGGTCGGCGTGCCGCCGTCCGAAAGCCCGCCGATATGGTCGCCATGCATGTGGGTGATCACCACATGGGTCACGTCCTCGGGCGCGTAGCCCGCCGCTTCGACCGCAGCGGTGATGCCCGCAGGATCGAGCCCGGTGTCGAACAGGATCACCGCGCTGCCGGTGTTGACCAGCGTCGGGGTGAAGAAGAACTGCGCCTTGTCGGTGGGAATATGCGCGGCTTTCGAGACCTCGGCGAATTCCTCGTCACTGGCGTTGAGGCCGAAGGTGCCCTTCGGCTCGGGCACGGTGCGCGTGCCCGCCATCATTGCGGTCACCTCGAAATCGCCCAGCGGCACCCGGTAGGTGCGCGGCACCTGCGGCCCTTGCGCGGACTGTGCGGCGGCGGGGCGGGCACCGGCTCCGGTCAGCCCGGCGGCGAGCGGCAGCGCCGCGGCGGCGGTCAGTGCACTCCGGCGTGTCATCTTGTTCTTTTCCATGTTCGTCATCCTCTCCTGCTTTGGCCTTCGCCCAAGGGTATGCGAATGGCGGTTTCTCCCGCGCGAAAGGGTAGCGCGCGCGGCGCAAGAGGCCACATCCGGGCCCGCCACAGCTCATCACAACCGCGTTTTGCAAACCGTTAAGAGGAATCGCCGTAGCCCCGTTTTCGCAACGAAGATGGAGCCAAAGATGATCCCCGACGCATCCAACCCCTGCTGGCGCCGCGTGCTCAGTTCCGAAGCCGAGCTGTCGGGCGCGGTGCTGGCGACCAAGATCCTCGTCACCCGGCTGCGCCGCGAGGTGAAGGCCAGCCCGGCGCAGATGTCCGGCAAGATCGCCGAATTGCGGGGTTATTTCGAAAAGAACGCCTTCGCGACGAAGGATATCGCCCTCTTCTGAAAGGACGCGCGATGAAGAACCAGATGATGACCCCCGAGCAGGCCGCCGCAAGGATCGACGCAGGCGCGACGCTGGTGATCGCGGGCGACGAGGAGGTGCTGACCAAGCTGCCCCGCGGGCGCTGGATCGGCGGCACCACGGTCTATTTCATGACCGAGACCGGCGGCCATGTGGACCGCGAGAATGTCTTTGTCACCGAGCTCGAGGCCGCAGAAGACGCCCGCGCCGTGCTTTATGAGGGTGAGGACCTGCCGAGCCTGACCATGGGCCGTTTCGACAACGGGCTGTCGGTGATCCTGATCCCCGCCTTCAGCAAGGCGCATGAGGCCTACGCCATCCACGGCGCGGAATACCCCGGCCTCTTCGATCAGCCAGTGATGGGCTGGATCACCGGGGTGCATCTTGATGAGCTTGCGAGCGCCACGCCGAAGGTGATTGATGGCACCACCGGCCGCGTGCACCAAGAGGGCGCGCTGGTGCTCCACGTGAAACTCTCTGCCAGCCGAAGCGCGAATGTCGAGATTCTCAATCTCTTCACCCAAGACGACAACGGCCCCGAGATCACCTTCCCCGCCACCGGCTTTGCCGCCGAAACCGCGCGGATCAACGGCGCAGAGGTGGATTTCGCCAAATGGGTCGAGGCGCAAGGCATCGATACCCGGCTGCCGCTGGTGGCCAATTACGCGGGCGCCCTCGTCAATGTCTCGTTCCAGTCGGTCGGACCCGAAGGCGTGGCCTTCTACGCACCGGTGATCGAAGGGGTCAGCTACCGGCTTGCTGCAAGCCCCGGCGACTATACCACCGTCTTCGCCCGTCAGGCGCAGGGCGACGGCGCGCAGGAGCTTTCGTGCAATTGCATCCTCAATTTCCTCTTCGGTGAGCTTCAGGACAAGCGCACCGGCAGTTTCACCGGTCCCGTCACCTTTGGCGAGATCGCCTATATCCTGCTCAACCAGACCATGGTGCGGCTACAGCTGCACGGGCAGGACCAAGCCGCGGTCGCCTGAAAGACCGCGCCTCTCCGGCACCCCCGGTCATCTCTCTCTGGCCGGGGGTTTTCTTAGTTCACAGGGCTTCTGTCGGGCTCAGAGCGCGCTGGCGCCGCATTGATCCAGCAGGTCGTGGATCATCGCGCGGGTCGACAGGCTCGTGCCCGGCGTGGTGACCGTGGCGCTGGCCGCCGCCGCCCCGAGCGCCAGCGCCTCGGGCGCGCTCAGGCCAGAGGAAATGCCGAAAGCATAGGCGCCGACGAAACTGTCGCCCGCCCCCACCGCCGAGAGCACCGAAACCTTGGCCGCGCTGACCTGCCAGAGCCCATCGGGCCCGGCCATCACCGAGCCATCGGCCCCGCGCGCAAGGATCACCCGCTCAGCCGCGCCGCGCGCCACCAGTTCCGCGGCAAACCCCGCGGAATCGGCGCGGGTCATCAGCGGCCGCCCAGCCAGTTCTTCGGCTTCCAGACTGTCCATCCGCAGCACCGCCGGTGCCGGATCAGTGCCCCGCGCCAGCGCTTCGAGCACGGGCCCCGAGGTGTCGACGATGACATAGGCGCCGCGGCCCTTCAGCGCCCGGCACAGCTCGGTGGGGAAATCATCGGGCACCCCCGGCGGCTGGCTGCCGCTGAGCACGACGATCCCGCCCTGCGGCACGGTGCTCGAGATGGCATCGAGCGCGTCCATCACATCGCCCGCGCTCCAGACCGGGCCGGGCATGACAAAGCGGTATTGCGCCCCGGTCTGACGGTCATGCACGGCAAAGCTTTCCCGCGTCTCACCCGGGGCTTTCATACGCACCATCGGCAGGCCCAGCTCGGCCAGCGCCGCCTCCAGCCGCATTCCCGTCGGGCCGGAGAGGGCAACGAAGGCCCGCGCCGGGCCGCCCAGTTCGGCCGCGAGCCGCGCGACGTTGATGCCGCCGCCGCCGGGGTCGATCGCGGGCGCATCACAGCGCAGCTTCGGACCTGCCTCGACACGGTCGGCAGTCGTCGAAAGATCGAGCGCAGGATTGAGCGTGACGGTCAGAATATCTCTCATAGGGCGGAGAATACACGGGATACCCGCTCCGCCAAGGGCCGGTGAACTGGACAAACGGCTGCGCTTGTGAAATTGCCACCCGCGTATGCAGGAGGCTAGCATGACCACCACCCGTTTCGCACCGTCGCCCACCGGTCACATCCATGTGGGCAACCTCCGCACCGCGCTGTTCAACTACCTGATCGCGCGCAAAGCCGGCGGCACCTTCATTCTGCGCATCGATGACACCGATGCCGAGCGCAGCAAGGAAGAGTACGTCGACGGCATCAAGCGCGATCTCGAATGGCTCGGTCTGCACTGGGACAAGACGGAGCGACAGAGCGCGCGGCTGGACCGCTACCACGCCGCCGCGGACGAGTTGCGCGAGATGGGCCGCTTCTACGAGGCCTTCGAAACCCCGACCGAGCTGGACCTCAAGCGCAAGAAGCTGCTCAACATGGGCAAGCCGCCGGTCTACGACCGCGCCGCGCTGGACTTGTCCGAGTCCGAGAAGGACGCGCTGCGCGCAGAGCGTGGCAACGGCGTGTGGCGCTTCAAGCTGATCCAGGAACGGATCGACTGGAATGACGGCATCCTCGGCGACATCTCGATCGACGCCGCCTCGGTATCGGACCCGGTGCTGATCCGCGGCGACGGGCAGATCCTCTACACGCTGGCGTCGGTGGTCGACGACATGGACATGGGCGTCACCAATATCGTGCGCGGCTCGGACCACGTCACCAACACCGCGACGCAGATCCAGATCATCGAGGCGCTCGGCGGCACCGCCCCCGGTTTCGCGCACCACTCGCTGCTCACTGGTCCGCAGGGCGAGTCGCTGTCGAAGCGTCTTGGCGTGCTGTCGATCCGCGATCTGCGCGAAGCGGGCGTCGAGCCCGAGGCGCTGCTGTCGCTGATGGCCCGTCTGGGATCGAGCCAGCCGGTGGAACTGCGCACCTCGCTGGACGAGATCGCCGAAGGCTTCGAGCTGAGCCAGTTCGGCTCGGCCCCGACGAAGTTCGACGAGCATGACCTCTACCCGCTGACCGCGCGCAAGCTGCACCAGCTGCCGCTGCAGGATGTGGCCGAAGAGCTGACCGCGATCGGCGTGCCCGCCGAGAAGCAAGAGCTGTTCTGGTCGGTGGCCCGCGACAACATCACCACCCGCAAGGATATCCCCGGTTGGTGGGCGCTGTTCCGCGACGGTGCCGAGCCGCTGATCGCCGATGAGGACCGTGACTTCATCGCCGAAGCGATGGCGCTGCTGCCCGAGGGTCCCTACACACGCGACACGTGGGGCGAATGGACCAAGACAGTGAAAGAGGCGACGGGCCGCAAGGGCAAGGGGCTCTTCATGCCGCTGCGCAAGGCGCTCACCGGTCTCGAGCGCGGGCCGGAGATGGCCGACGTGCTGCCGCTGCTGGAGAAGATCCCAGCGAAAGATCTGGCGAAGTAAGCGCCGCTCCATCGAAATACAAAAAGGCGGGCCCTCGGGTCCGCCTTTTCTCTTTCTACGCCTAGCCTCACCAGTCGCAGAGGGGGAGCGTCTGCCCGTGGGATGGCGCCCTGACATCTGAGGTCTGCAGTTTATCCCAGCCAAGTCCGGGCAAATTCCGAGCGTCGCGAGTGGTCGCCAAAGCGCCAGCCCGCCGGGACGGGCAGGCGCTGGCCCGGCGCGCTTCGCGCTTGATTCCGGGCTAAGCGTCCTCCCGCTTCCCCGCCAGCCACGCCTTGTCGGCGTCTATGGTGAAGGCGGCCTCGGCGTGGGCGAAAGCGTAGGCGCGGGTATCCTCGGCGGCGGCGGCCAGCGCGGGCCAGTCGGCGCGGCGCAGCACATTCATCGCGGTCAGCACGCAGCCGATCACCTCGGGCCGGGCCGCGCCGTCGCGGATCAGCGGGTAGAAGCCGTCTTCCACCAGATGCGCCGGGTTGAGCGGCGCCATCTGCACATGCGGAAACTCCGGCGGTCCCTCCTCCGGTCGTCCCAGCCCGAACAGCATCCGCTCGAGCCGCTGCACCACGTCGATCGCCGTGCCCGGATCGTTGACCGCAGGCGACAGCGCGCGAAGCGCGATCTCGTTCATCACCATGACGCCATAGCGGGCGTCCTGCTCCATGGTGCGCTCTTCGCCGAGGGTGAAACACTCGCAAATCTCCTCGGCCTCGACATGCCCGCCGGAGATTTGGCCCAGCGGCATCCCCGGCACGAGATGCGCACCCGGATGCGCGGTGACGCGAAAGATCGCCTCACGCTCGGAGAGCTTTTCCTCCAGCGCCTCGAGGTTGATGTACTGCACGTAGCCCGCCTTGGTCGCAGGCACTTCGCGGGCGTCCGACGGCAGCGCGTGATCGGGACGGGCCGCGCCCAGCGAAGGGCGGCTCATCGCGCGTTCAAGCGGCGGTAGGGCGCTGTTTTCGACCCGCTGCAGCGTGTGATCCATGCTGCCCATCACGCTCAGATGGCCAATCCAGCGCAGCATGGCGACGATCACCGTGACGATGCTGCCGATGGTCAGAAAGAAGATCACCACCGCCGAGGCCTCGGAGTAGAAGCCCGCGTTGAACAGCACCAGCGAGGTCAGCGAAAAGAGGAAGGTTCCGGTGAAGGCCGCAAGCGCGGTCTGCGCCGTGCTGTCCTCGAGGTGCAACCGGTAGGCGCGCGGCGTCGCCTGACTGGCCGCCGACTGGAAGGCCTGCACCATGACCGACAGCGAAAACGTGGTCACCGTCAGCATGGTGGTGGCGAGGATCTGCAGGATCGGCGTCACGGCATCGGCACCGAAACGATCCTGCCAGTCCTCGGGGATCAGCGGCTGCAACACTGGCGCCAGCGCCACCGCGACCAGCGCCAAAAGCGCCCCGAAGAGCACCCGCACCCCCAGCCGCTTCGACAGCCGGTAAAGCAGCAGCAGCCAGCGCGGGGTCATCGGCTGAACACCTGCGCCCCGACATACAGCAGCGCAGCATCGACAAAGCCGCGCTCGGCGTCGCTGAGGCTCTGCGCCCGCGGGTAAAGCGGTGCGTCACGGTCGTTCAGGAAAGGCACCCGCCAATCGCCGGTGCTGGCCAGAAAGCGCTCGGCGCCCTCTTTTCCGAACTCACCGAGATAGCCCTGCAGCACCACGTCGAGATAGCTCAGCAGCACCGGGTGCTCGGTGTCGGGCGGCAGGCGGTCCGCCTCGGGCACCACGTAGATCGCAAGCTCTTCGACGGTGGGAGCCTCATGCCGCACGTCGGCGCGGGCATCGGTGCGGTCATAATCGGCTTCGCGCTGGTCGAGGACGGCCCAGCCCTCGCCGGTGACCGGCGCGATCAGCCCTTCGATCTCGGATCCCGCATCGCGCGAGACGGTCAGCAATGATACCGGACGGCCCGGCACCCGCGCCCAAACCCGGCGCCATCCTTTGGCAACGGCCTTATGCGCGGGATCGAAAGCGTGGGTCCTGCGGTTGACCAGCGAGCCGTAGCCGAAAAAGAATGATGTGCTCATTTCTCGTCTTTTCTTTCTTCAAATTGATGTGAGTCAATCCGCGCTTTTCCCCGGCCCTGTATTTAACCCGGCAATCATTCAAAGCGAGGGCTTTTCCCGTGCGTGTGACCAAGAGAACGAATATTGCAATCCGTGTCCTGATGCACTGCGCGGCAAATTCTGGCCGCCTTGTGACCAAATCCGAGATTGCAAAGTGCTGCAATGCCTCGGAAAATCACCTCGCGCAGGTGATCAACCAACTGGCACAACTGGGGTATCTCAGCACCCATCGCGGCCGCAACGGCGGGCTGGAACTGGCCCGGCCTGCATCGGAGATCCAGATCGGCGACGTGTTCCGAACACTCGAATCGCCGGTGCCGCTGGCCGAATGCTTTGCCGATGCCGACAACACCTGCCCGCTGACCGAGGCCTGCCGCCTGCGCATCGCGCTCACCGAGGCCGCAAACGCCTTCTATGCCACGCTCGATCCGATCACGCTGGATGCGCTGGTGTGCGACAATGCTCCGCTGATCGACATTCTGGTGCCGGGCAAGGCCTGTTCGGTGCCGCGCACCGCAGGCGCGCTTGCGGCCACTGCGTAACTGTCGTAATCTCCCGCCACCGTGATGGGAGAACCGGCCTTGCCGGTGCCGAAGGAGCAACCGCCCCCGGAAACTCTCAGGCCAAAGGACCTTCACGGCAGAAAGACTCTGGAGAGAGGCGCCGCGGCGCCCGCCGAAGGGATAACGATCTCAGGCGAAAGGACAGAGGGGGCATTTCGAGCGCGGAGAAGATCCGTGCGGGAAATGCCCGGGGCCTTGCGCCTGTCCGGGCCGAAGGGATCGGGAGCGCATGGACGAGCTGAAACGCACGCCACTACATGATTTGCACGTCGAACTGGGCGCCAAGATGGTGCCCTTCGCCGGTTACGAGATGCCGGTGCAATACAAGCTCGGCGTTCTCAAGGAACATCTCCACACGCGCGACAAGGCCGGGCTGTTTGACGTCAGCCATATGGGTCAGGTGATCCTGTCGGGCACCGATGTGGAGAGCATCGCTCTTGGCCTCGAGACGCTGGTGCCGGTGAATATCGCCGGGCTGAAGGAAGGCCGCCAGCGCTATGGCTTCTTCACCAATGAAGACGGCGGGATCGAAGACGATCTGATGATCGCCAATCGCGGCGATCACCTCTTCGTCGTGGTCAACGCCGCCTGCAAGACCGAGGATATGGCGCGGATGCGCGCCGGACTCGAGCCCAAGGGCATCACCGCCAAGCTGCTCGGCGACCGCGCGCTGCTGGCGCTGCAGGGCCCGGCTGCCGAAGAGGCGCTGGCCGCGCTGAACCCGGCGGTGCGCGAGATGCGCTTCATGGATGTGGCGACTGTCGAGCTTTGCGGCGCCGAGTGCTGGATTTCGCGCTCGGGCTACACCGGCGAGGATGGCTACGAGATCTCCGTGCCCGAGGAGAAGGCCGAGGAGCTTGCCCGCGCGCTGCTGGCGCATGAGGATGTGGAGCCCATCGGCCTTGGCGCGCGCGACTCGCTGCGCCTCGAAGCCGGGCTGTGCCTCTATGGCCATGACATCGACAGCACCACCACCCCTGCCGAGGCGGCTCTGCCCTGGGCGATCCAGAAGATCCGCCGCACCGGCGGCGATCGCGCTGGCGGCTTCCCCGGTGCCGATAAAATCCTCTCCGAACTGGAAAACGGCGCGCCCCGTGCACGTGTGGGCCTGCGCCCCGAGGGCCGCGCGCCGATGCGCGAAGGGGTGGAGATTTATGCAGATGAGACCGGCGGCGCCCCGATCGGCCACGTCACCTCGGGTGGTTTTGGCCCCAGCGTCGGCGCGCCGGTCGCCATGGGCTACGTGGGGATTGACCACGCCGCCCCCGGCACCAAGCTATTCGGCGAGGTGCGCGGCAAGCGCCTCGCCGTCGAAGTGGCCGAGATGCCCTTCGTGACCCAGACCTACAAACGCTGAGACAGACAGGGACAGCACGATGAAATTTACCGAAGAGCACGAATGGCTCCGCGTCGAGGGCGATGTTGTCGTCGTCGGCATCACCGCGCATGCAGCCGAACAGCTGGGCGACGTGGTGTTCGTGGAACTGCCCGATGAAGGCACCACGGTGAGCAAGGATGACGAAGTGGTGGTGATCGAGTCGGTCAAGGCCGCCTCCGACATCCTCGCCCCGCTCGATGGCGAGATCGTCGAGGTGAACGCGCCGCTCGCCGATGAGCCGTCGAAGGTCAATGACGATCCCGAGGGCGAAGCCTGGTTCTTCAAGATGAAGATCGAGGACCTCTCTGCGCTCGACGACTTCATGGATGAAGCCGCCTACAAGAACTTCATCGGCTGATCTCCTGCCCGGCGCCGCGCCTGCGGCACCGCCGCGCGGATGCGTATTTGAAGAACAATGAAAGGGGCAGGGCCGCGCCTTGCCCCCTCTTCCCTGCTGAACCTTGCTGTTTCTGGACGGATCGACATGGCCTTCACGCCCACAGACTACCTGCCGTATGACTTTGCCAACCGCCGCCACATCGGGCCCTCGCCCAAGGAGATGGCGGATATGTTCGAGGTGCTGGGGGTCAAGGACCTCGACGCGCTGATCAAGCAGACCGTGCCCGCCGGCATCCGGCAGGCGGACGAGCTTGAGCTTGGCAAGCCCATGTCCGAGCGCGAGATGCTCTGGCACATGCGCGAGGTCGCATCGAAGAACAAGGTTCTGACCTCGCTGATCGGTCAGGGCTACCACGGCACGGTGACGCCGCCCGCGATCCAGCGCAACATCTTCGAGAACCCCGCGTGGTACACCGCCTACACGCCCTATCAGCCCGAGATCTCGCAGGGCCGTCTCGAGGCGCTGCTGAACTATCAGACCATGGTGTCGGATCTGACCGGCCTCGAGATCGCCAACGCCTCGCTGCTGGACGAGGCCACCGCCTGCGCCGAGGCGATGACCATGGCGCAGCGAGTGGCGAAGTCGAAGGCCAAGGCCTTCTTCATCGACGAGAACTGCCACCCGCAGAACATCGCCGTGATGCAGACCCGCGCCGCGCCGCTGAACATCGAGATCATCATCGGCAACCCCGATGCACTGGATGCCGAACAGGTCTTTGGCGCGATCTTCCAGTATCCGGGCACCCATGGCCATGTGCGCGACCTCACCGCCGAGATGGAGGCGCTGCACGCCGCCAAGGCGATCGGCATCGTCGCCGCCGACCCGATGGCGCTCTGCCTGCTGAAAGAGCCGGGCGCGATGGGCGCCGATATCGCCGTGGGCTCGACCCAGCGCTTCGGCGTGCCGCTCGGCTACGGCGGCCCGCACGCCGCCTATATGGCCACCAAGGACGCCTACAAACGCTCGATGCCCGGCCGCATCGTCGGCGTGTCGATCGACAGCCACGGCAATCGCGCCTACCGCCTCGCCCTGCAGACCCGCGAGCAGCACATCCGCCGCGAGAAGGCCACCTCGAACGTCTGCACCGCGCAGGCGCTGCTGGCGGTGATGGCAGGCTTCTACGCGGTGTTCCACGGCCCCGAGGGGCTGAAAGCCATCGCGCAGCGCATCCACCGCAAGACCGCCCGCCTCGCGCGCGGGCTGGAAGAGGCCGGCTTCAAGGTCGAGCCCGAGACTTTCTTTGACACGATCACCGTGGACGTCGGCCTGCTGCAGCAGGGCGTGCTGCGCGCCGCCGTGAAGGAAGGCATCAACCTGCGCAAAGTGGGCGAGACCCGCGTCGGCATCACGCTTGACGAGACCACCCGCCCGGCCACCATCGAGGCAGTCTGGCGCGCCTTCGGCCTGCTGCGCAAGGACGAGGATTTCGCCCCGCACTACCGCCTGCCCGAGGCTTCGCTGCGCAGCAGCAGCTACCTCACCCACGAAGTGTTTCACATGAATCGTGCCGAGACCGAGATGATGCGCTACATGCGCCGTCTCGCCGACCGCGATCTGGCGCTGGACCGGGCGATGATCCCGCTCGGGTCTTGCACGATGAAGCTCAACGCCGCCGCCGAGATGATGCCAGTCAGCTGGCCCGAGTTCGGCTCGCTGCACCCCTATGTGCCCGAGGATCAGGCGCTTGGGTATAAGCAGATGGTCGACGATCTGTCGGACAAACTGTGCAAGATCACCGGCTATGACGCCTTTACGATGCAGCCGAACTCCGGCGCGCAGGGCGAATACGCGGGCCTGCTGACCATCGCCTCCTGGCAGCGCGAGCGCGGCGAGGGCCAGCGCAACGTCTGCCTGATCCCGGTCAACGCCCATGGCACCAACCCCGCCTCGGCGCAGATGGTCGGCTGGAAGGTCGTGCCGGTGAAATGCGACGAGAAGGGCTCGATCGACCTCGTGGACTTCCGCGCCAAGGCCGAGCAGTACAGCGAGACGCTGGCGGCCTGCATGATCACCTACCCCTCGACCCACGGCGTGTTCGAGGAGACGGTGCGCGACGTCTGCGCGATCACCCATGAGCACGGCGGGCAGGTCTATATCGACGGCGCAAATATGAACGCCATGGTGGGCCTCTCGCGCCCCGGCGATCTGGGCGGCGACGTCAGCCACCTCAACCTGCACAAGACCTTCTGCATTCCGCATGGCGGCGGCGGCCCCGGCATGGGGCCGATCGGCGTGAAGGAGCACCTCGTGCCGCATCTTCCGGCGCATCCGCTGGAAGAGGGCATCGCGGGCCCGGTCTCCGCCGCGCCCTTCGGCTCGCCCTCGCTGCTGCCGATCTCCTGGGGCTACATCCAGATGATGGGCGGCGCTGGTCTGACGCAGGCAACCCGCGTGGCGATCCTCAATGCCAACTACATCGCAACCCGCCTCGCCGGATCCTATGAGGTGCTCTACACCGGCCACGAGGGCCGCGTGGCGCATGAGTGCATCATCGACATCCGCCCCTTCGGCGACAGCGCCGGAGTCACCGTGGACGATGTGGCCAAGCGGCTGATCGACTGCGGCTTCCACGCGCCGACCATGAGCTTCCCGGTCGCGGGCACGCTGATGATCGAGCCGACGGAATCGGAGACCAAGGCCGAGCTCGACCGCTTCTGCGATGCCATGCTGGCAATCCGCGAAGAGATCCGCGCCATCGAAGAGGGCAAGGCCGACGCCGAGAACAACCCGCTCAAGCACGCGCCGCACACGATGGAAGACCTCGTGCGCGACTGGGACCGGCCCTACAGCCGCGAACAGGGCTGCTTCCCGCCGGGTGCCTTCCGGGTCGACAAATACTGGCCGCCGGTCAACCGCGTCGACAACGTCTGGGGCGACCGCAACCTGACCTGCACCTGCCCGCCGATGAGCGATTACGCCGAGGCGGCGGAGTAAGGGCGAGGGGCGCTGCCCCTCGCGCTCCCCGGGATATTTGGACCAAGAGGAAGATCAGCCCCTTCCTCTTGGCAAAAATATCCCCGCCGGAGGCACGCCCCAGGCGTCCAAAGCACGTCCAAAGCAAAAGGGCGGGACCTAAAGTCCCGCCCTTTTCGCGTCTCATGGTGCGGGGTCAGCCCTCGGCAGATGTCTCGAGCAGGAAGGAAAAGGCATCGCGGATGCGTTCCCATGTTTCCTTGTTCGACGCGCAGAGCAGCACGCCCTCGCGGGTGGCGGCGTTGTATTCCGAGCCATCGAGCATCGCCACATGGCCCCCGGCGCAGCGCGAGATCAGCGCCCCCGCCGCATGGTCCCAGGGCGTCAGCCGCGCCGAGAAGAGGAAATCCACCGAGCCTTGCGCGAAGAGCCGGAACTCATGCGCCGAGCAGCGCAGCGTGTGGCTGCGCTCGAACAGCGGCAGCGCCGCGCCGACCTGCGCGCGCTTGTCCTCGGGCATCAGGTAGAAGGGGATGAAGCCCTGCAACTCGTCGAGCTTGCCGCCCGCCGAGACCGACACATGGCGGGTGAGGCGGCGCTTGGGCAGAAGCATCTTCGCCTCGCCGCCGATCTCGGCCACCATCACGTCGTCCATGATCGGATCGTAGATCATCCCGAAGACCGGCACGCCAAAGCGCGTGGCCGACAGGATGATGCCGAAGGTCGAGAGGCCATGCGCGTAGTTCCACGTGCCGTCCACCGGGTCGATGGTGAAGGCCAGTTCCGCGTCGCCGATCTTGTCGCGGATCTCGGGATGTTCCGCCACCGCCTCTTCTCCGACGATCAGCGCGTGCGGATACATGCGCTGAAGGCCGCGCGCGATCATCGCCTCAGCGCCTTTGTCGGCGGCGGTCACCAGATCCTGACGCCCGGTCTTTTCCGAGACCTCGCTGGGATCGAGCGACCGGAAGCGCGGCAGGATCTCGGTTTTCGCCGCGCGGCGCAGCAGGTTGAGAATGCTGGTGCGCTGTGCCTGCGAGATCGGGGCCGAGATCGGCATAGGCAGGGAATCGGTCATGGGAGGGAGGTCCGTCCTTTGCAGCCATAGGTCGCTATTGAAGTGCCAGCCCCTGCCCCGAGGTTCAAGCCAGCTGTTTGCACACCAGCGAAATGCCCCTATTCGCGGGCACGCAGCACCCTTGCCGGTCGTGCCGACAACGGGCGCCATGCGAAGGCGAGGCCCGCCAGCAGCGTCGCCAGCGCGCCGCCAAGGATGATCCCGAGCGCCGAGCCCCACATCACGTCGAACCGCGTTTCCATCAGGAAGTGGCTCACCGCCCAGCCACCAAGGAGGCCCGCGGCCAGTGCCACCACGCCCGCCGCCGCGCCCAGCAGCGCCGAGCGCAGCGCGAAGCTGCGCAGGATGCGCCCGCGCGAGGCACCGAGGGTCTTGAGCACGGCCGCCTCGTAGCTGCGCGCCGCCTCGCCCGCCGAAGCCGCGCCGATCAGCACCAGAAACCCGGTCAGCAGCGTCGCGCCCGCGCCCCAGCGGATCGCACCGGCGACGCCTTCGAGCAGTTCCGACACGCGATCGATGGCGTCGCGCACCCGGATCGCGGTGATATTTGGATAGGCATCGGCCAGATCGCGCAGGATCTGCGCCTCGGCCTGCGGCTCGGCATAGACCGTGGAAATCCACGTATGCGGCGCCCCGGCCAGCGCGGCGGGGTTCAGCGTCATGACAAAGCCGATCCCGGCGGTGGAGAAATCCACCTCGCGGAAGCTGGTGATCTCGGCGGTGATGTCGCGGCCAAGGATGTTGACGGTGATCTCGTCGCCAAGGCTCAGACCCAGTTCCTCGGCCTCCTCGGCGGCAAAGCTGACCTGCGGCGGGCCGCTGTAATCCTCGGGCCACCATGCGCCTTCGGTAATCGTGGTGCGCTCGTCCGGCGCGGCGGCGTAGGTGATGCCGCGGTCGCCGCGCACCACCCAATGATCGCCCGCCACCGCCTGCGCATCCTGCCCGTTGATCCGTGTGACCACGCCGCGCAGCATCGGCGCGGTGTCGACCCGGCTGACCGCCGGATCATCGGCGAGCCGGGCGCGGAAGCCCTCGATCTGATCCGGCTGGATGTCGACGAAGAAATACGACGGCGCCACTTCCGGCAGATCGCGCGAGATCGAGGCCCGCAGGTTGCCGTCGATCTGGCCGATGGCGGCCAGCACCGACAGGCCGAGCCCCAGCGACAGCACCACCGAGGCCGCGGTCTCGCGCGGGCCGCCGATGGCCGAAAGCGCCCACCGCAGCGCCGGGCGGCCGCGCGCCAGCGGCGCAGCGCGATGCGCCAGCCAGCGGATCGCGGTGGCGGCAAGCGCGAGAATGACCAGCGCGGCGAGCAACCCGGCGGCGGTCCAGAGCGTGACCTGCGGATCGCCCGAGAAAAGCGTCGCCGACCCCACGAGCGCCGCCAGCAGCGCCAGCGTCGCGACCACATAGCGCGGCGCGGGCAGACCATTGGCGCTGTCGAGCGCGTCGCGGAACAGCGTGGCGGCGCGCACTTCTTCGGTACGGGCGAGCGGCCAGAGGGTAAAAAGCAGCGCGGTGAGTACACCGTAAAGCGCCGCCTCGGCCAGCGGGCCGGGGTAAAGGGTGAAGACCACCGGCACCGGCAGCGCGCTGGCGATGATCGGCGCAAAGAGCAGCGGCACACCCGCGCCGAGGATCAGCCCAAGCGCGATGCCGACCACAGACAGCGCGCCGATCTGCAGAAAGTAGGTCAGAAAGATCGTGCCGCGCGTCGCGCCCAGCGTGCGCAGCGTGGCGATGACCGAGGTCTTGCGCGCCAGATAGGCCCGCACCGCCGCCGACACGCCAATGCCCCCCACGGCAAGCCCCGAAAGCCCCACCAGCACGAGGAACCGCCCCAGCCGCTCGACAAAGCGGGCAATCCCCGGCGCCCCATTGCGCGCATCGCGCCAGCGAATGCCGGTGTCGCGGTAACGGGCCTCGGCTTCGGCCTTCAGCGCATCCAGATCGCTGCCCGGTGGCAGCAGAAGGCGATATTCGGATTCGTAAAGCGAGCCCGGCGCCAGCAATCCGCTGCCCTGCAGATCGGAGGTCCGCACCAGCGTGCGCGGGCCAAGGCCAAAGCCGTCGCCCGCGTCATCCGGCTCGCGGGTGATCACCGCCGACAGGGTGAACTCCTGCGTGCCGAGCCGGAAGCTGTCGCCCGGCTGCAGCCCCAGACGGTCAGCCAGCACCGGGGCCATCACCGCGCCGGGCAGCCCCTCCGCACCCTCCAGCGCCTGCGGCAACGGCATCGGCGGGTCCAATTCCATTTGCCCCAGAAGCGGATAGGCGTCATCGACCGATTTCACCTGCGTCAGGCCGCGCTCGGTCTCGCCGTCGCGGGTCACGGTGGTCATCGACCGGAAATCGGTGATCTCGGAGATCTTGGTGGAGATGCTGCCGAGCCAGTCCAACTCGTCCTCGGTGGCGAAACGGTAGGTGAACTCAGCCTGCGCATCGCCGCCAAGCAGCACCGCGCCCTGATCCGAAAGCCCGGCCTCGATCGCCGTGCGCACCGAGCCGACGCCCGCGATGGCGGCGACGCCGAGCGCGAGGCAGGCGATGAAAATGCGAAATCCATGCACGCCGCCGCGCAGCTCGCGGCGGGCAAAGCGGGCGGCGGTGGCCAGACTCATTCAGCCGCCCTTTCCGCGCCGCGCGCGTGGGCGGTGTCGACCCGCCCATCGGTCAGCCGCACCACGCGGTCGCAGCGCTCGGCCAGCCGGTTGGAGTGGGTCACCAGCACCAGCGTCGCACCATGTTCGTCGCGCAGGCCAAAGAGCAGGTCCATGATCGCCTGCCCGGTGGAGCCGTCGAGATTGCCCGTCGGCTCGTCGGCCAACAGGATCTGCGGACGCGGCGCCGATGCGCGAGCCAGCGCCACGCGCTGCTGTTCGCCGCCCGACATCTGTGAAGGGTAGTGACCAGCGCGGTGCCCGAGGTTGACGCGCTCCAGCTCGGCCTCGGCGCGGGCAAAGGCATCCTTGTGCCCCGCAAGCTCCAGCGGCGTCGCGACATTTTCGAGCGCGGTCATCGTCGGAATGAGATTGAACGACTGAAACACCACGCCCATGTGATCGCGGCGGAAGCGGGCCATGCGGTCCTCGTCCATGCCGGTCAGATCCTGTCCCAGCACGTCGACGCGGCCCGAAGTCGCGCTTTCCAGACCGCCCATCACCATCAGAAGCGAGCTTTTCCCCGAACCCGACGGGCCGATCAGCCCGAGCGTCTCGCCGCGCCGGACATCCATCGAGATTCCGTGAAGGATTTCGACCGGACCGGCATTGCCCCTGAGACTGAGAGTGACATCATTGAGGGCAATCATAGGATCGGTCATGGAAAGGCCTTTGCGGAAAATGGCACGTTCAAGGACATATGGGGGTTTTGCCCTGCTCAGCAAGGCTGCGGTCTGCCTCACTTTTCTGACAAATCCAATTCCGGCCCTCGCGACCGAAGTGCTCGCGCTCGGCGACAGTCTCACGCAGGGTTACGGTCTGCCCGCGCCCGACGGGCTGGTGCCGCAACTGCAGGCGTGGCTGAGCGCGCAGGGCCATGAGGTCACCATCGTCAACGGCGGCGTCTCCGGTGACACCACCGCGGGCGGGCTGTCGCGGGTGGCGTGGTCGCTGACGCCGGAGATCGACGCGATGATCGTCACGCTGGGCGGCAACGACATGCTGCGCGGGCTCGACCCTGCGGAGGCGCGCAAAAACCTCGCGGGGATTCTGCAGGAGGCGCAATCGCGGGACCTGCCGGTGCTGCTGGTGGGGATGAGCGCGCCGGGCAACTACGGAGCCGACTACAAGGCCGAGTTCGACGCGATCTATCCCGCGCTGGCCGAGGAATACGGAACGTTGCTGCTCGAGGATTTCTTCGCCGGGCTGCGCGAGGACGGTCAGATGCCCGCGGATGTGACGGCGATGATGCAGGGGGATGGCATTCACCCCAATGCCGAAGGGGTCAGCAAAGTGGTCGAGGCATTGGGCCCGAAGGTCGAAGAGCTTATCGCGCAGGCTGGCGACGACTGAGCCCTTCATGCGACCAAATGCGCTTTTGCTGTGAGCGCCAACGGTCAAACTCTTGCCTTAGCCGGACCCGCCGCACGCTGGCGGCCCGCCTGTCTGAGCAAAGACTTGCCTGCGCTCGGCAGACGTCAATTTCAGGAGCGGACGGTCTCGACCGATGCCGGGCGCAGCGCATTGCCGCAGAGCATCGCGAAGATGATCGGAAGCACACCGGCCACGAGGCTGACCGAAAAATAAAGGCCGATCGCGTTCAGCAGCGAGGTATCGAGGAAAATCCAAGAGAAAAGGCCGCAGAGAAATCCGAAGATGCTGCCAGCCATGATCGCTACAATCGCCATACTCTTACCCTTCGTTACAAGCGGCCAAATGGGTCGGGTCTCGGTGGTATGAGCGAATTTTTGCCAGCGGATTCGGGCTCGAATGTGGCGGACTTCATGTCCAAATGCGGCAATTTTCAGGTGTTTATTCCTATCGGCATCCCCGCGGCATTTGGCAAAATGTACGAGGGCGGCCCCATCGGGACCGCCCTTCGACGCGCGGCGCACCGGCAATCACGAGGATCGCTGGCGCCCGCTAGGCTCGGACAGCGCTCAGAGAACGGTGACCTTCGTGCCGATCGGCACGCGCTGGTAGAGGTCAATGACATGCTCGTTCAGCATGCGGATACAGCCGTTGGAGACCGAGCGCCCGATCGACTCCGGTGCGGTGGTGCCGTGGATGCGGAAGAACGTATCGCGACCGTTCTGGAACAGATAGAGCGCACGCGCCCCAAGCGGGTTCTGCGGGCCGCCGGGCTGAACATAGTCATTGTCCTTGAAGCGCGAATAGGTCTGCGGCTCGCGTTCGATCATCTCATCGGTCGGGCGCCACGTGGGCCATTCCTTCTTGACCTGAATCACCGCGTTTCCGGTGAACTCGAGCCCGGCTTTGCCGACGCCCACGCCATAGCGCAGCGCTTGGCCCGGCGCGGTCACGAAATACAGGAAATGCGCCCGCGGCATGATCAGGATTTGCCCCGGTTCGAGGTCCTGCCGGATGCCGACGGATTGCGGCTCGAATTTCTGTTCGAGGGCGAAAGCGGCTCCCGGCGCTGCGGTGGCTAGTGCCGCGCCCGCGGTGGCCGTGGTGACGAAAGTACGGCGGGTGATCATGGGCACCTCTCTTGGGTTGTTCTTCGAGCATGGGAATTGTGGTCTCGCGACGCGCGAATTCAATGGGTTTGACTCAAGGGGATTGTCACGATTGCGCAGAGAACACATATCAGATGAAACGAATGTATGGAGATCACGAAATGGTCAAGCTTGTCTGCCTCGATTGTGGCCAGACCAACCGCGTCCCGCAAGACCGACTTGGCTCCGGCCCGAAATGCGGCACCTGCGGCGCGGCGCTGATGGATGGGAAGGCCCATGAAATCGACGATGCGACGCTCGAAAAGGCGATCCGCACCGACGAAGTGCCGCTGGTCGTGGATTTTTGGGCGCCGTGGTGTGGCCCCTGCCGGATGATGGCGCCGGAATACTCCAAGGCCGCCGCCGCGCTGAAAGGCCGCTCGCGGCTGGTGAAGCTGAACACCGAGCAGCACCAGCGCGCCTCGGCGAAATTCGGCATTCGCGGCATTCCGACGCTGATCGCCTTCGGCAAGGGGCGCGAGGCGGCGCGGCAGTCCGGCGCGCTCCCCGCCGCGCAGATCGAGGCCTTTGCCAACCAAGTGCCCGCTGCCAAAGGCTGACTGGGTAGCGCGGTCGCGGGCTTTTGGGTACGGATCCCGCGGCCTGTAGGCCCGCGAGTTGCGCCAGTTCCCAAACTCCCCAGCGCCCAAGGGAACCCAAAGGCGTGCCGCCCCGCGGCACGCCCGATGTGACGACCGCGCCTAATTCTTTGGCGCGTTGGCGTTTCGCCCGGCCAGCATCACGCTAATTGTGTAAGCGGCCTGCGGGTCCATGCCCGATAGGATCGCCGCCGCCGCGTCGGGGCGCATTCGTCCAAGAAAGCCCGCCGCAAAATCCGGCTCCATCTGTGCAAAGAGCGCCGCGGCCTCTCGCGGTTTCATGTTGGCATAGACCTGCGTCAGCTGCGCAATGTCCTGTTCCGCCGCGGTTTCGGCCATGGCGAGCGTGGCGCGCAGGCGTTGCTCTGTCTCCTGCATGGCCGCAAGCTTCTCTTCGATCGTCTCCTCGGCGACGCGCAGCGCCTGCATCCGGCTTCGCAGGTCCTCTTCGCGCTGCGTCACCTCCGCTTCGCGCGCGCGCAGCGCCTCGAGCGCAGGCGCCAAATCTTCCTCCCCGACACAAACACCGGGCGCATCGGCACGAGCCCCCGCGCTGGGGTCAGCCTGCGCCATGTCGAGGGCCTGTTCATGCTCCCCAGCCTCGGCCACATTGTTGAGGGCCAAAGCCGCCCCGACGCCCAGCCTCACGAGCGCCGACGCGATAAGCAGCGCGCCGATCACCGCCAGCACACCGCGTCCGGCACGCCGATGCCCCGCCCGGCCACTCCCGGCGCGCTTGCCTCTTCGCAGTTTCCGCAGCAGCGCCTTCATCACCGCGCGCCGCTGCGCGAATGCCGCAGGAACACCGGCTCCGCTTCCGGCTCCGCCGACGCACCGCGACTTGCGGCCACGTCCCCCTCCGGCAAGTCGTGCATCGAGGCGATCAGCAATTCCAGCCGCTGCGCCACCTGCTCACCGCGCTCGGTCAGATCGCTCAATTCCGCGCCCGAGGTGCCCGCAGCCTTCTGCGCGGCGTCGAGCGAGCGCGTCAGATCATCGACCTGCGCCGAAAGCACCGCCACGGCACCGCCGACGCCGTTCTCGAGATCCGTGAACCGGGTCAGCCGCCGCGACAGGACAAAGCAGTAAAACCCCGCGCCAAGTGCCCCGGCAACAAGCAGAATATCGGCGATCAAGTCCATGTCGTCCCCCTTCAGTTCAGCACGAATTCGGTGACGAGAAGGTCGCGCACGCGGTCCTCCCCGGCGACCATCTGGATACGCCGCAGCATCTGCGCACGAAGTCGGATCAGCGCGCCCTGCGCCTCGATATCGCCGGGCTCCAGCGCGCGCAGATAGGTGTTCAGCACGTCCAAGATGCGCGGCATCAACTGCTCGACCTGCGCACGCCTTTCCGGGGCGACCTCAAGCTGCGCAGAGAATCGCAGGTGATGTAGCGCCGACACCGGCCCCAGCGACGCAATGAGCTGCGGCAATTCGATGAAATCCACAGCCGCGGCGCCACCGCCGTGGCTCCCAGCATCCCCGTCTCCATGCCCGGCATCGCCCTCCGCCGCGGCATCATGCCCGGCAGCGGCATGAGCATCGCCGCCCGCAGCGCCGCCAAAGGGCAGCATCCCCGAAAACGCCGCATAGAACCCTCCGCCACCGCCCAGCAGGGCGAGCAGCAGGCCGATCAGAAGCGGCAGTTTCGAGCCTTTCTTTCGCGGCGCTTCCTCTTCGCCGGCCGCGTCGGCGGTGGCGTCGGTCATGGCGCACCTCACGTCTGGCTTGCCCGTTTATAGGCGCAGAGAGGCTAACCGATTCTTAAGCCTGATCGTCCAAACAGGGCTCACCGGGGCGCCCTGCGCAGGATGTCTCTCTGGGGCCCGGACTCGGGAAAAAACCAAACGACGGAGGCCATATTGGAGCAGTTCGCCACAGTCTGGAACGCGCTGACGCCGCGCCGAAGGGTGCTGGCGATCGGGGCCGCGCTGGCGATGATGCTGGCAATTCTGGGCATGGCGCGACTCGCCGGGTCCCCGTCCATGTCGCTGCTTTACGCTGGGCTCGAGAATGGCGCTGCGGGCGAGGTCGTCGAGGCGCTGGAGGCGCGCGGCGTGCCGTTCGAAGTGCGCGGCGGCGCCATTTTCGTGCCCGACACGCAACGCGACGCGCTGCGCATGACCCTCGCGAGCGAGGGGCTGCCCGCCAACAGCACTCAGGGCTACGAACTGCTCGACACGCTGTCGGGGTTCGGCACCACATCACAGATGTTCGACGCCGCCTACTGGCGCGCCAAGGAGGGCGAGCTGGCGCGCACCATCGTTGCCAGCCCCTATATTGCCACCGCGCGCGTGCATATCGCCAATTCCAGCGCCAATCCGTTCCAGCGCGACGTCACGCCGACGGCCTCGATCTCGGTCACCGCCAGCGGCGCCGCGATCACCCCGGCGCAGGCGCGGGCGCTGCGCTATCTCGTTGCCTCCGCCGTGCCCGGCCTTGTGCCCGAGGATGTGGCGGTGATCGACGGCGCGGGTGGGCTCATCGGGGCCGAGGATGATCCCGGTGCCGGTCCCAGCGCCGAAGATCGCGCGCTGCAGCTGCGTGATCGCGTGCAGCGCCTCGTCGAGGCCCGGGTCGGCGTTGGCAACGCCGTGGTCGAGGTCAGCGTCGATACGGTGACCGAGAGCGAATCGATCCGCGAACGGCGCTTCGATCCCGAGGGCCGCGTGGTGATCTCGACCGACACGGAAGAAGAGACCAGCACCAATCAAAACAGCGGCAGCCCCGATGTCACCGTCGCCTCGAACCTGCCTGACGGAGAAGCCGGGGGGGGCCAAAGCTCCTCGAGCCAGAGCAGCGATTCGCGTGAACGTGTGAACTACGAAGTGTCCGAGACCATGCGCGAGGTCACCCGCGTGCCCGGAGAGATACGCCGGCTCACCGTGGCGGTGCTGGTCAATGGACGTTTCGAAACCGCGGCGGACGGCAGCACGAGTTTTGTGCCGCTGCCCGAAACCGAATTGGCCGCCCTGCGCGATCTTGTGTCCTCCGCCGTAGGCTACGACGAGGCGCGCGGCGATGAGATCACCCTGCGCTCACTGCCTTTCGAACGGCCCGAGGGGCTGGGCACCGGCCCCATCGAGCCCGGCTGGTTCACCCTTCCGCTGGACCCGATGAGCCTTATCCAAATGGGAATCCTCGCCGCCGTGGCGCTGATCCTCGGATTGTTTGTCGTGCGCCCCATCCTTGCCGGTACGCCCGGAACACCCCAGGCCCCGCTCTCGCTGCCTGGCGGGGAGATGTCCGGCAGCGAGCCAGAGGCTCTTTCCGGCGAAATCGAAGACGACGACGATTTTGCCGGATTCCCCGCGCTCGGCGGCGGCGGCGATTTCAGCGGCATGGGTATGGTCGATTTCGACAGCCCCGCCGAGGAGGACCCGGTCGACCGCCTGCGCAACCTGATCGAGGAGCGCAAGAGTGAGACCGTCGAGATCCTGCGCAGCTGGCTCGATGAGAAAGAAGAGGCAAAATGACCGATCTGCGCTTTTATCTGGACGATTTCGCAGCATCCCCGCCGCAGCAGGGCACACCCGCCGCCCCAGACGAAGTGCAGATGGAATCCGCCAAACTCGAGTCGTTCGACACGGGCTACCGCGCCGGCTGGGACGACGCGATCAAGGCGCAGTCAGAGGATCAGGGGCGAATTGCCAGCGATTTTGCGCAAAACCTGCAAGACCTGTCCTTCACGTACACGGAGGCTTACCGCCAATTGCTGGAAAGCGTCACGCCGCTGCTCGAAGAGATGCTGCGGGCGCTGCTTCCGGCCATGCTGCGCGACACGCTGGGCCTGCACCTCCACGCGCAACTTAGCGCAATGGCGCAGCAGATCGCCAAGCGCGAGGTGGTGATCACGGTCGCCCCCGGTGCCACCGAACAGGTGGCCCCGCTGCTTGAGCAGGACTTTGGGTTTCCGCTGCGCCTGCAGGAAGATGCCGCGCTCGCTGAGGGGCAGGCCGACCTACGCTTTGGCGAGACCGAGCAGCAGATCGATCTCAGCGGGATGCTGCAGGAGGTGACGCAAGCGGTCGAAGGCTTTGCTCATGACACCCGCAGGGAGGCAGCCCATGGATGACATCGCTGAACAGCCGGCAGACGGACAGCCCGCGGCAGAGAGGCCCTCGGCGAGCCAAAACGCGCCGTTCACCTCCGTGCCGATCGAGATCGCCGTCTCGGTCGGGCGGGCACGGCCGCTGGTGCGCGATCTGCTCAAGCTCGGAGAGGGATCGGTGCTTACGCTCGACCGCCGGCTTGAGGATCCGGTCGAGCTCTATGTCGGCGACCGGCTCATCGGGACCGGTGCGCTCGAGGTCACCGGCGAGGGGGAAAATGCCCAGCTTGCCGTACGGCTGATCGAGGTCATGGACCTGCAGAGCCCGGGCTGATCCGTGCCCAGCGCCGCCCTCTCCCGGTTCATGCGCCGCAGCCCGTGGCATCTGGCGGGCCTTGTGTCGATGCTCAGCCTCGCGCCCGATGCCGCGCTTGCGCAGCAGATATCGGTGGACTTCGGCGGTGGTGGCTCGGTCTCCGCCGTCAGCCTGCAGCTCATTGCGCTGATCACCCTGCTCAGTCTCGCGCCCGGCATCGCCATCATGGTGACCTGCTTTCCGTTCATCGTCACCGTTCTGGCGATCCTGAGGCAAGCGCTCGGACTACAGCAATCGCCGCCCAACATGCTGATCGTCAGCCTCGCGCTCTTTTTGACCTATTTCGTGATGGAGCCGACCTTCACCGCCGCGTGGCAGGGCGGAGTGCAGCCGCTTCTCGACGAGCGGATCGAGCTGACCGAGGCCACAAGGCGCGCGCTCATCCCCTTTCGCGGCTTCATGGCCGCGCGCTGCGATCCTGCGACCTTCGAGGCGATGGCGGATCTGCGCCCCGACACGCAGGGCGAGGGGCTCGCGCCAGAGGCACCGCTCTCGCTGCTGGTGCCCAGCTTCATGCTTTCCGAGATCGCGCGGGCCTTTCAGGTGGGATTTCTGGTATTCCTGCCGTTCCTGATCATCGACCTTGTGGTCGCGGCGGTGCTCATGTCCATGGGGATGATGATGGTGCCGCCGGCCATCGTGTCGCTGCCCTTCAAGCTGGCGTTCTTCGTCATCGCCGACGGCTGGTCGCTGCTCTCTGCCGCCTTGGTGCGAAGTTACTTCTGATGGAGAAGCAACCGTGCGGCATCAGACCGTCCACACGCCCAGCGCAAGCGCGTCCCAAGACTGACCGGAAAACGCGCGCCGACAATCGAAGGCGCGCGCGCTGCTCAGAGCCCCTCGCCCGGAGTATCCGCGTGCAGGTGGCGCTCGCCGCGGGCTTTGGCCAATGCGATCTGCTTCTGCCGCTCGCGGAAGCGCGCCTTGTCCTCGTCGGAGGTCTCGCCGATGCACTGGTGACAGGACACACCTTCCTCAAAGTCGGGACGGTCGCGATCCTCGGACAGGATCGGGCGGCGGCAGGCATGGCAGAGCTCATGCGGCCCCTCGCGCAGCCCGTGCTCGACCGACACCCGGCCATCGAAGACAAAGCAGCTGCCCTGCCACGTACTGTCGGTCTCGGGCACCTCTTCGAGGTATTTCAGGATACCGCCCTTGAGGTGATAAACGTCCTCCACCCCTTGGCTCAGCAGGTAGTTGGTGGACTTCTCACAGCGGATGCCGCCGGTGCAGAACATGGCAATGCGCTTGTTGTGAAAGCGCTCTTTGTTCTGCTCCCACCATTCGGGGAACTCGCGGAACGAGGTGGTCTGCGGGTCCACCGCGCCCTCGAAAGTGCCGATGGCGATCTCGTAGTCGTTGCGCGTGTCGATCACCGCCACATCGGGCGAACGGATCAGCTCGTTCCATTCGGCGGGCGCCACATAGTGACCAACCTTGGCGCGCGGATCGACGCCGGGCTGGCCCATGGTGACGATCTCTTTCTTCAGGCGCACTTTCATGCGCGCGAAGGGCCGTTCCGACGCCTCCGAGACTTTCCATTCCAGATCGGCGCAGCCGGGCAGCGCGCGGATATGGGCAAGCACCGCATCGATCCCGGCGCGCGGGCCGGCGATGGTGCCATTGATCCCCTCGCCAGCGAGCAGCAGCGTGCCGGTGACAGCCTGTGCAAGGCACAGGTCCAGCAGCGGCCCACGCAGGGCGGCGGGATCGTCGAAACGGGTGAAATGGTAGAGGGCGCAGACGGTGAACATGCGCGCGGATTTACGCCCTTGGCTCGAGTCGGGCAAGCGGCAGCATTGCCGCAGCATTGACGGGCGGGCGCCGTCCCCCTTAAGCCTGTGGAAAGCCACGCAGACTGCCCCGGAGATCCGCCCATGCACGCGCTCATCGTCATCGACGTCCAGAACGATTTCTGCCCCGGCGGCGCGCTGGCGGTGCCCGGCGGCAACGAGATCGTGCAGCCGATCAACGCGCTGATGGCCGAGGCCGAGGCGGTGGTGCTGACGCAGGACTGGCATCCCGCGGGCCATTCCTCTTTCGCGTCGAGCCACCCCGGCAAGGCGCCGATGGAGCTGACCGAGATGCCCTATGGCCCGCAGGTGCTCTGGCCGGACCACTGCGTGATCGGCAGCGCGGGCGCGGCCTTTCACCCCGCGCTCGACACCGACCGGGCCGATCTGATCATCCGCAAGGGCTATAATCCGGCGATCGACAGCTACTCGGCCTTCTTCGAAAACGACCGCCGCACCCCCACGGGGCTCGAGGGCTATCTGCGCAGCCGCGGCATCGAGGCGCTCACCATGGTGGGTCTGGCGACGGATTTTTGCGTGAATTACTCGGCGCTGGACGCGGCACGGCTGGGCTTCGACGTCTCGGTGCGCATGGATCTGTGCCGCGCGATCGACTTCGACGGCTCGCTGGACGCGGCGCGCGCCGCCATGATCGGCGCTGGCGTTCGTCTCGCCAGTTTGGGCTGATCGGCGCCCGTGCTGCGCCTCAGCGCCCTCGAACCCCGCGCAAGCCGTTGCATGAATGGCAGAAAGCCCTTGGCCCTTCGTGTCACAATCGCGTAACAGGGGGACCGATTGCCCGTGAGGAGTGTGCGCCGTGGAAATCGCGACCCGAGTCTGGAACCACCGCTGGAAGATCGACCCGATCGTCCGGTCGCTGATCGACACCGATTTCTACAAGCTGCTCATGTGCCAGTCGGTGTTCCACAACCGGCCCGACACGCAGGTGACCTTCAGCCTGATCAACCGCTCCAGCGACGTGCCGCTGGCCAAGCTGATTGACGAAGGCGAGCTGCGCGAGCAGCTGGACCACATCCGCTCGCTCAGCCTGACCCGTGGCGAGAGCACTTGGCTGCGCGGCAATACCTTTTATGGCAAGCGCCAGATGTTCCGGCCCGACTTCATGGAGTGGTTCGAGAACCTGCGCCTGCCGCCCTATTTCCTCGAACGTGTCGGCGATCAGTATGAGCTGACCTTCGAGGGCAGCTGGCCCGAGGTCATGCTGTGGGAGATCCCCGCCCTCGCCGTGCTGATGGAACTGCGCGGGCGCGCGGTACTCAACCACATGGGCAAGTTCGAGCTTCAGGTGCTTTACGCCCGCGCCGCCACCAAGCTGTGGGAGAAGATCGAGCGTCTGCGCGGCCAGCCCGGCCTGAAGATCGCCGATTTCGGCACCCGCCGCCGCCACAGCTTTTTGTGGCAGGATTGGTGCGTTCAGGCGATGGTCGAGGGTCTGGGCGACGGGTTCACCGGCACTTCGAACTGTCTGATCGCCAAGAACCGCGACCTAGAGGCGATCGGCACCAACGCCCACGAGCTGCCGATGGTCTATGCCGCGCTGGCCGAGGACGACGCGGCGCTGGCGCGCGCGCCCTATGACGTGCTGGCCGACTGGCACCGCGAGCACGAGGGCAACCTGCGGATGATCCTGCCCGACACCTATGGCACCGAGGGTTTCCTGCGCAACGCGCCGGACTGGCTCGCGGGCTGGACCGGCATCCGCATCGACAGCGGCGATCCCGCGACCGGTGCCGAGATCGCCATCCGCTGGTGGCAGGAGCGCGGCGAGGACCCGCGCGACAAGCTGGTGATCTTCTCGGACGGGCTCGACGAGGAGAAGATCCTCGAGCTTTATCACCAGTTCTCGGGCCGGGTGCGCTTCTCCTTCGGCTGGGGCACGTTGCTGACCAATGACTTCCGCGGCCTCACCCCCGACGACCGGCTGGCGCCCTTCAGCCTTGTTTGCAAAGCGGTGAGCGCCAATGGCCGCCCCACGGTGAAGCTTTCGGACAACCCCAACAAGGCGATGGGCCCCAAAGACGAGATCGCCCGCTATAAGCGCGTTTTCGAGGTTGGCGAGCAGCAGCGGATGGATGTGGTCGTCTGACCTGCGCACCGCCGCCCACCGACTCTGGCATGTGCCAAGGCACCGCGCTATGACGACACGGCATCTTAGCTGAGGAAAGACCGCAATGGCTGGCATCGAACCGCAACCCGGCATCATGGACATCGAGCTCTATGTGGGCGGCAAGTCCCATCTTGCGGGCGTGTCGAACGTGATCAAGCTCAGCTCGAACGAGAACCCCTTCGGCCCGTCGCATGCGACTCAGGAGGCGGTGCGCCGCGTTGTGCATGAGATGCACCGCTACCCCTCGTCGGATCACATCGAACTGCGCGAGGCCATCGGCGAGGTCTGGGGCCTTGATCCCCAGCGCGTGATCTGCGGCAATGGCTCGGACGAGATCATCGCCTTTCTGTGCCAAGCCTATGCCGGTCCGGGCACCGAGGTGATCCACACCGAGCACGGCTTTGCCATGCACAAGATCTCGGCCATGGCCGCCGGCGCCACCCCCATCGAGGTCGCCGAGCAGGACCGTGTGGTCAGCGTCGACAATATCCTCGCCGCCTGCACCGAGCGCACCAAGCTGGTCTTCGTCGCCAACCCCGCCAACCCCACCGGCACGATGATCGGTCTGGCGGAACTGGAGCGGCTGGCGAACGGCATCCCCGAGACCGCCATTCTGGTGATCGACAGCGCCTATGCGGAATATGTCGAGGGCTATGACGGCGGCGCCAAGCTGGCCACCGACCGACCCAATGTCTTCATGACCCGCACCTTCTCGAAGCTCTACGGTCTGGGCGGCATGCGCATCGGCTGGGGTTACGGCCCGCAAGAGATCATCGACGTGCTCAACCGCGTGCGCGGCCCGTTCAACGTGACCGCGCTGACGCTGGCCGCTGCCGAAGCCGCGATCCGCGACACCGCCTATGTCGAGAAGTGCCGCACCGAGAACGCCCGCATGCGCGCATGGCTGGGCGAGGCGCTGGCCGAGCATGGTGTGTCTTCGGACGCCTCCACCGCGAACTTCATCCTCGCCCGCTTCGGCTCGCAGGACGAGGCCGAGGCCTGTGACACTTACCTGCAGTCGCAGGGCGTGATCGTGCGCCGCACCACCGGCTACAAGCTGCCCAACGCACTGCGCATCACTGTTGGCGACGAGGCTTCGTGCCGCCGGGTGGCGCATCTGGTGGGGCAGTTCAAGGCAGGCGCGCGATGAGCGAGACGCAGAGCTACCAGCGCGTTGCCCTGATCGGTCTTGGCCTTATCGCCTCGTCGATCTTCTGGGCGATGAAGCGCGCTGGCATGGACGCCCATGTCACCGGCTACGCGCGCTCGGCCGAAACGCGCGAGACCGCGCGGCGGCTCGGGCTCTGCCATGAGATCGTCGATGATCTGACGGCGGCGGTGAAGGATGCCGATCTGGTGATCCTCGCCGTGCCGGTCGGCGCCATGGGCCCGATCGCCGAGACCATCGCGCCGCATCTGAAGCCCGGCTGCACTGTCACCGACGTTGGCTCGGTGAAGAAAGAGGTCATCGAGGCGGTGCGCCCGCATCTGCCCGAGGGCGTGGATTTTGTCCCCACCCACCCGATGGCGGGCACCGAGCACTCCGGCCCCGACGCCGGCTTCGCCTCGCTTTACGACAACCGCTGGTGCCTGATCGTGCCGGATGGCGCCTCTGAGGATGCCACCGCCCGGCTCGAGGCCTTCTGGCAGGCGCTCGGCGCCAAGACCGAGCGTATGGATGTCGAGCATCACGATCTGGTCTGCGCCGTGGTCAGCCATGTGCCGCACCTCATCGCCTATACGATGGTGGGCGTGGCCGACGACCTGCGCCGCGTGTCGGATCAGGAGGTGATCAAGTTCTCCGCCGCCGGTTTCCGCGATTTCACCCGTATCGCGGCCTCGGATCCCACCATGTGGCGCGACGTCTTCATGACCAACAAACAGGCCACGCTGGAGATCCTCGGACGCTTCACCGAAGAGCTTTTTGCGCTGCAACGTGCCATCCGTACCGGCGATGGCGATTTGCTCTTTGACTACTTCACCCGGACGCGGGAAATTCGTCGGGGCATTCTGCAGGCCGGTCAGGACACGGATGCACCGGATTTCGGACGGGTGAAGGTGGAAAAATGATCCCTCGGGCGATGGCACTGGCGGCACTGATGCTTCTGGCATCGCCGCTTGGTGCCGCGCCCGAAACCTCGCTTCGTCCGGTGGAGCGGACGGTCCGGCAAGCGCCAGAGCCTGTGGCGCCCCCCGTGGTTGCCGGGAATGGCACGGTGCAGCGGAAGGTACCAAGTTCGGGCACCAATTCGGGCGCCACTCTGGGCACCCAGCTCCCCCCTGCCCTGCCAGCCCTCGCCTTCGCCGCGCGCTCCCCGCAGGCCATCGGCAATTCGCTGCGTCCGCTGCGGCGCAGTCAGGCGGTGATCGAAAAGGCGCTGGCGCTGCGCAAGCAAAGGCAGCGCGGCGCGGTCTGCGGCGATCCTGAACTTCAAGGCACGCCGGTCGGCACGGTGCCCGGCCGCATCAGTGGCTGCGGCATCACCGATGCGATAAAGCTGCGCAGCGTTTCCGGCCTGTCTCTGAGCACCCGCGCGACGATCGACTGCACCACCGCCCGCGCGCTGAAGACGTGGGTCGACACCGCGGTGAAGCCCACTGTCGGCAGCACCGGCGGCGGCGTGAAAGGATTGCGCGTGGCCGCGAGCTACGCCTGCCGCGCGCGCAACAACCAGCCCGGCGCCAAGATCAGCGAACACGGCAAGGGCCGCGCCATCGACATTTCCGCCATTCAACTGCGCGACGGAAGCGAGATCTCTGTGCTGCGCGACTGGGGTGGCGGCAGCCGCGGGCGCATCCTGCGCAGCCTGCACAGCGACGCCTGCGGTCCTTTCGGTACGGTTCTGGGCCCGGAGTCGGATCGTTTCCACAAAGATCACTTTCATTTCGACACGGCCCGCTACCGCGCCGGCACATATTGCCGCTGAGAACGTCAATATTGGCTTAAAAAAGGCAGGCGCTCACGGCGTCCTTCCACGATTCGCACCAGATAGGCGCATATTCCAGAAACAGTCCAAGCGCTTAAACCATAACTGTCCGCGAAATTTCTAAATTTGCGGCGGATTTTTGTCTGATATTTGATTTTCCGCCGCAATTCGCCGAGATTTAATTATCGGGTGGGGGCCCATCGAAAAGGAGCGCACTGCCATGCGCGTATTTTTCACAGCACTGCTGGCGGCGATCTGCGCGTCGCCTTTGCACGCCGACGTCGAGATGGAAACCGCGCGCTTCGCGCCGGGCTCGCTGCTGGTGATGGAAGATCAGGAAGGCCGGGTGGTCAGCCATCTGGCGCGCGGCGAAGTTCAGGGCCTGTTCCGCTTTGACATCTTCGACGGCGATAGTGGCGATGCCCCCTATGCCGGGCGCTATTACACCGACCGGCGCGGCGAGGTGCTGCTCAGCGTTGCGGCCAACGGCGCGGTCACGCGGTTCGAGCCTGACAGCTGCGCCCGCACGCTGGGCGAATGCGAATATGAGATCGTGCATGCCGACGGCCGCCGCGAGATGCGTATTCGCGAAACGCGCCGCACTTCGACCGGGCTTGCTTGGGCCGAATGGGGCAACGATGGGCTGATCGCCACGGGCGGCACCGATCTCGACGATATCGGCGCGCCGCGCGAGAGCTGGCAGCAGAACGCGCTGAACGGCGACAGCTCGCGCGTGCACCGCGTCTCTCTGGCGCTTCGGTAATTGCTCTTCGACCTTACGGAGCCAAATAACCCAGCTCCAATTTCCAAATGATTTTCTAATGAAATTTTAACTTGGATTGAATTAGTAACAAGTGCCCCGGTAACCAGTGACGGTAATAGGGTAACCAGTGCAGCAGGGCGGGCTTGTCTCGCCCTGCTTTTTTCGTCCCGACAGTTTTAGTCCCGGCAGTCTATTAGGTCCGCCGGTTTGAATGTCAGCTCTCGCCGCCGATCAGCGCCGCGAGCACCGCCCGCGCGTTCTCGGACGCCCAGTCCACATCGCCGGTCAGCCGCGCCACCTCCTCGCCCTCGGGGTTGAGGATCACCGAGACAGGCAGCCCAAGCACCGCCATCTGCCGCGCCAGTTTCGACTTCGGGTCGCGGTTCAGCGGCAGATTGTCGACGCCGATCTCGTCAAAGAAGCTCTGCATCGCCGGCGGCGGATTGCGCCCCGTGGCGATGGTCACCACCTCAAAGCTGTCGCCGCCCATGTCCTTTTGCAGCGCCGAAAGCGCGGGCATCTCTTCGCGGCAGGGCGCGCACCATGTTGCCCAGAAGTTCACCAGCGCCCATTTGCCTTCGAGGTCGGACAGCGCCTTGGGGTTGCCTTCGAAGTCGATGAACCTCTCGGTACCCGCCGGTTTCGGCGCCGGATGGAACACCAGCTTCTTCATCTCGCCCTCGCGCAGCGCGCTGGCGCTCTGCACATCGGCGAGCGCCGGATTTGCAAGCGCAACACCGGCGGTATAGAGGATCGCCAAGGCCAGTTTTTTCATCTTCCCTCCGGAAAGGCAGCACATGTCGGACAAGACCTCGAACCAGATGTGGGGCGGCCGTTTCGCCGCAGGACCCGATGCGATCATGGAGGCGATCAACGCCTCGATCGGCTTCGACAAGCGGCTGGCGGCGCAGGATATTGCCGGCTCGAGGGCCCATGCGGCCATGCTCGCCGCCACAGGCATCGTCGAGACTAGCGACGCCGAAGCGATCCGGGAAGGTCTGCTCACGGTCTTGTCAGAGATCGAAGGCGGTGACTTCGCGTTTTCCACCGCGCTGGAAGACATCCACATGAACGTCGAGGCGCGTCTGAAGGAAATCATCGGCGAACCGGCTGGCCGCCTGCACACCGCGCGCTCGCGCAACGATCAGGTGGCGACCGACTTCCGCCTCTGGGTGCGCGACCAATGCGACGCCGCAGAGGGCGGCATTCTGGCGCTGATGAAGGCGCTGCTGGGTCAGGCCGAGGCTGGCGCCGATTGGGTGATGCCGGGCTTCACGCACCTGCAGACCGCGCAGCCGGTCACTTGGGGTCACCATATGATGGCCTATGTCGAGATGTTCGCCCGGGATCTGTCGCGCATGCGGGACGCGCGCAAGCGGATGAACGAATCGCCGCTCGGTGCGGCCGCGCTTGCGGGCACCGGCTTCCCGATCGACCGCCAGATGACCGCCGAGGCGCTTGGCTTCGACCGGCCCATGGCCAACTCGCTCGACGCCGTGTCGGACCGCGATTTCGCGCTGGAGTTCCTCGCCGCCGCCTCGATCTGCGCCATGCATCTGTCGCGCTTTGCCGAAGAGCTGGTGATCTGGTCCTCGGCCCAGTTCCGCTTCGTGACCCTGTCGGACCGCTTCTCGACCGGCTCGTCGATCATGCCGCAGAAAAAGAACCCCGACGCCGCCGAACTGATCCGCGCCAAGATCGGCCGCATCTTCGGCGCCAATGTCGCGCTTCTGATGGTGATGAAGGGTCTGCCGCTGGCCTATTCGAAGGACATGCAGGAAGACAAGGAACAGGTGTTCGACGCCGCCGACAACCTGATGCTGGCGCTCGCCGCGATGGAAGGCATGGTCAAAGACATGACCGGCAATGTCGAAAACCTCGAGGCCGCCGCCGCCTCGGGCTTCTCCACCGCCACCGATCTTGCCGACTGGCTGGTGCGCGAAACCGGCCTGCCGTTCCGTGACGCCCACCATATCACCGGCGCGCTTGTGGCCATGGCCGAGAAAAAAGGCTGCGATCTGAGCGATCTTTCGCTTGAGGAGATGAAATCGGTCAACGACGCAATCTCCGAGGGTATCTTCGATGTGCTGGGCGTGCATAATTCGGTTGCAAGCCGAATGAGCTATGGTGGAACCGCCCCGGCCCGCGTGCGCGAGCAGGTGGCCCGATGGAAGGAAATCCTCGGATGACAAGACTCGCCGGACTGACCCTGATCGCCGTGACCATGTTTCTCGCCGCCTGCGAGGATCCCAACACGCGCGGCCCAAGGGTCAACACCGGCGTTTCGATCGGCCCCGGCGGCGTGAAACCCCATGTGGGTGTCTCCGCCGGACGCGGCCCGGTCCGGGTCGGCGTCGGCACCTGAGGCCAGTTACCTGAACACAGGTCCCCGGCGCGGCAGCCGACTTGCCGCGCCCCTCGTCCTGAGCGAAACTGGTTCCTGAGCGAGACTGCCCCCGGCCCGTCCGGGCGCGCAAAGATCGCAAGGAATGCGAGGACTACCGATGATCATCCGCAGCGCACAGGCCCTTGGCCTTGCCCTTCTGCTCGCCGCCTGCGGCGCCGATGGCGCCCCGACCCGGCCCGAGCCCAAGGACAGCACGCCCGAGCCCGGCGTCAGCATCCATGGCACCGTGAAGATGGGCATTTCCAGCAAATGAGGCTGCGCCACCTTTGGCTGGCACTGGCGCTTTGGGGCGCGGTGCATCCGATGGTGCATATGCTTGGCTGGCTGGCTGGCAACGGCTGGTCGCTGCCCGGCATGATCGCCGCGTGGCAGGCCAATGGCGCGGTCACCGGCCTGAGCTGGGATCTGGTCATCACCGCTGTCACCCTGACGCTCTGGATCCTGACCGAGGTCGCGGTGCGCCGCAACTGGAGCGCGCTGCTGGCGATTCCCGCCACCTTCCTCATCGGCGTCAGCTGCGGCCTGCCGCTCTACCTGTGGTTCCGATCAAGGCCGATCTGAGACGCCCGCCCAAAGGTTTGGCGCCGTTTCCGGGCGATGCATCGCCCTGTTCCCTTCCCACGGGTTATCCTTTATCCCCGCGCTGAAGCCCTTAGGCGGCAGCAGTTATCCGGGGACCGACATGGACCATTTCCTCTATCGCAACGGCATTCTCCACGCCGAGGACGTGCCCCTGCCCGAGATCATCTCGCAGGTTGGCAGCCCGGTCTATGTCTACTCCACCGCCACGCTGCTGCGGCACTTCCTGCTGTTCGACGAAGCGCTGAGCTGGGGTCCGCATCTTGTCTGCTACGCGATGAAGGCCGCCTCCAATCAGGCGATCCTCAAGACGCTGGCCAAGGCGGGCGCGGGCATGGATGTGGTCTCGGGCGGCGAATACGCCCGCGCCAAAGCCGCCGGTGTGCCCGGCGAGCGCATCGTCTTTTCCGGCGTCGGCAAGACCCGCTCCGAGATCCGTACCGCGCTCGAAGGCGGCATCCGCCAGTTCAACATCGAGAGCGAGCCCGAGATGGAAGTGATCTCGGAGGTCGCCAGCGCGCTTGGCGTCACCGCCCCGGTCACCATCCGCGTCAACCCGGACGTCGACGCCAAGACCCACGCCAAGATCGCCACCGGCAAATCCGAGAATAAATTCGGCATTCCCATCGCCCGCGCCCGCGAGGTCTATGCCCGCGCCGCCGCGCTGCCGGGGCTGAAGGTGGTCGGCATCGACGTGCACATCGGCTCGCAGCTGACCGATCTCGAACCCTTCCGCCTTGCCTATCGCAAGGTCGCCGATCTCACCCACGCGCTGCGCGAGGACGGTCACAGCATTGAACGGCTCGACCTCGGCGGCGGGCTGGGTATCCCCTACACCCGCAGCAACGAAGCGCCGCCGCTGCCCACCGATTACGGCCAGATGATCCGCGAGGAACTGGGTGATCTGGGCTGCGAGATCGAGATCGAGCCGGGCCGCCTGATCGCGGGCAACGCCGGTATCCTTGTGTCGCAGGTGATCTACCTCAAGCAGGGCGAGGGCCGCGATTTCCTGATCCTCGACGCGGCGATGAACGATCTCATCCGCCCCGCCATGTATGACGCGCATCACGACATCGTCCCGGTGATCGAGCCCGCCCCCGGCGGAGAGCAAAGCACCTACGACATCGTCGGCCCGGTCTGCGAAAGCGGCGACACATTCGCCAAGGCCCGCACCATGCCGCAGGTCAATCCGGGCGAGCTGGTGGCCTTCCGCTCGGCCGGCGCTTACGGCGCGGTCATGTCTTCGGAGTATAATACGCGGGCACTTGTCCCCGAAGTTCTGGTGAATGGAGATCAATTCGCTGTCATTCGCCAGAGACCGAGCTTTGAGGAAATCATAAACCGCGATACGCTTCCGGAGTGGCTGTAAGACCCCGTCCCTGACGGGTCCCCTGCGGTCCAGCACCGCAGGAAAGACCCGCAGCAAGGACCGGGAGACGAGCATGCCCTCAAGGGACCGCGCGCCCGCCGACATCCTCAAGCCGGTAAGATGGCCGCTCCGCCTGACCCTCTGGGGCATGGCGGCGGAACGGCTCGTGCGGGCGTTCTGGCCGCTCTGGTCGGTGATCTTCGTCGTGATCGCGGCGCTGATGCTCGGCCTGCAAGACCTCGTTGCCGTGGAATGGGTTTGGGCCGCTGGCGCTCTGGCGCTCTGCGCCGGGGGCTGGGCGATCTGGCGCGGGATACGGCGCATGCGCTGGCCCCGCCGCGAGGAGGCGCTGCTGCGCCTCGACGGCACGCTGCGCGGCAATCCCATTCAGGCGACGCTCGACACCCCCGCCATCGGCGGCAATGATCCCGGCTCGCAGGCGCTGTGGCAGGCGCATCAGGCCCGGATGCGCGCCCGCCTTGACGAGGCCCGCGCCGTTCAGCCCGACTTGCGGGTGTCGAAATCCGACCCGTTCGCCCTGCGCTATGTGGCGCTGCTGGCGCTCTTGGTGGCGCTGATCTTCGGCTCGGTGCTGCAGATGCGCTCGGTCACCGGCATGGGCCCTTCGGGCGCGGCGCTGGCCTCCGGCCCCACGTGGGAAGGCTGGATGGAGCCGCCCGCCTACACCCGGCTGCCCTCGGTCTACCTCAATGACATCACAGCCGCATCGCTCGACGTGCCCGAGGGCGCGCGCATCACCCTGCGGCTCTACGGCGAGATCGGCGCGCTCGGCGTTGCCGAGACCGTCTCGGGCCGCACCCCCGATCCGGCCGCCGATCCTGCCACCGATTCTGCAACGGGCGCCGAGGTTCCGGCGGACACGGCGCAGGAATTCACCGTCGCGCAATCGGGTCGGCTGGTGATCGACGGCCCCGGCGGGCGCGGCTGGGATCTCAACGTGATCCCCGACGCGCGGCCCGCCGTCGCCCAGCAGGGCGAGATCGAATCCTCCTACGAGGGCGACGCGCAAATCCCCTTTCAGGCCTCCGACGATTACGGCGTGGTCTCCGGCACCGCCCGGATCGAGCTAGCGCTGAGCGAGGTCGACCGCCGCTACGGGCTTGCCCGCGACCCCGAGGAACGCGCCGCGATCGAATTGCCGCTGCCCATGCCCATCGCTGGCAGCCGCACCGAGTTCACCGAAACGCTGATCGAGAATTTCTCCGAGCATCCTTGGGCCAACCTGCCGGTGCGCATCTCCTTCGAGGTTGCCGACGAGGCGGGCCAGACCGGTGCCGACACCGGCTCGGTGATCACCCTGCCCGGCCGCCGCTTCTTTGACCCGCTGGCCGCCGCGCTGATCGAACAGCGCCGCGCCCTGCTGTGGTCGCGCGCGAACGCCCGCGACGTGGTGCAGATCCTGCGCGCCGTCAGCTATCAGCCCGACGACATCTTCCGCTCGGCGGTGCCCTACCTGCGCCTGCGCACGATCCAGCGGCGGCTCGAAGGGTTCACCGCAGACGGCATGACCGCCGAGCAGCAGGACGAAATCGCCGGCGCGCTCTGGGATCTGGCGATGTTGCTCGAAGAGGGCGATCTGTCGGATGCGCTGGAACGGCTGCAACGCGCGCAGGACCGGCTCACCGAGGCGATGAAGAACGGTGCCTCTGATCAGGAGATCGCCGAGCTGATGCAGGAGCTGCGCGAGGCCACCGACGATTACCTGCGGCAGCTGTCGCGGCAAGCGCAGCAGAACCCCGACCAGAACCAGCAGCAGATGGCTCAGGATCAGAACATGATCGAGATGAGCCAGAACGATCTGCAGCGGATGATGGACCGCATTCAGGAACTGATGGAACAGGGCCGCATGGCCGAGGCGCAAGAAGCGCTGCGGCAGCTGCAGCAGATGATGGAGAACATGCAGGTCACCCAAGGCCAGCCCGGTCAGGGCCAGAGCCCCGGCGAGCAGGCGATGGAAGGTCTCGGCGAGACGCTGCGCAACCAGCAGGGCCTGTCGGACGAGGCGTTCCGCCAGTTGCAGGATCAGTTCAACCCCGGCCAGCAGGGGCAACCGGGCCAGCAGCAGGGGCAACAGCATGGTCAGCAGCAAGGCCAGCCCGGCCAAGGTCAGCAGGGTCAGCAGCAGGGCCCTGGCCAACAGCAGAGCCAGGGTCAGGGCGAAGGTCAGGGTCAGGGCAACTCGCAGCAGGGCGACGGCGGCACGCTCGAGGAAAACCTTGCCGACCGCCAGCAGGCGCTGCGCGACGAGCTGAACCGCCAGCGCGGCAATCTGCCCGGCGCCGGCACCGAGGCCGGAGAGGCCGCGCGCGACGCGCTGCGCCGCGCCGATGACGCCATGGACGGTGCCGAGGAAGCGCTGCGGCAGGATGATTTTGCCGAGGCGCTGGACCAGCAGTCGCAGGCCATGGAAGCGCTGCGCGAGGGCATGCGCAACCTCGGCGAGGCGCTGGCGCAGCAACAGCAGCAGGGACAGGGCCAGCAGGGCATGGCGCAGGGCGGCGAGCCCGGCCAGCAGCGCGACCCGCTGGGCCGCAACTCCGGCAGCAACGGCCAGTTCGGCACCGATGAGACCATGCTGCAGGGCGAGGATGTCTACCGCCGCGCCCGCGAGTTGCTCGACGAGATCCGCCGCCGCTCGGGTGAGGGTGAACGTCCGCAGGAAGAACTCGAATATCTCGAAAGACTGCTCGACCGGTTCTGACGGTCGCTGTCAAAGCGCCCGCAAAAGGCAGCCCCGCCGCCCTAACCCGGCGCGACGCCCGGCCGCGATCGCGGATCCGCCTCCGGCGGGCGTATTTGTAAAGAGAAGAAGCAGGGGGCGCGCGGCCGGTCCCTTCTTCTCTTTGAAAATACGCATTTTTTAGAAAAAATCTGGGGGTGAGGCGCTAAGTGCCGAGGGGGACAGCGCGCCCCCCATCTCACCCAAATGTCTTCCCGGCTCAGAGGCCGTAGAAGAACCCGGCGTTGTTGGTGAGGATGATGCGGATGGCATAGATGCCGATCAGCGCCACCAGCGGTGCCAGATCGAGCCCGCCCATCGGCGGCAGCACCCGGCGGATGGTGGAATAGACCGGCTCTAGGATGCGGTTCAGACCGTCCCAGATCTGCGCGACCAGCGGCTGACGCAGGTTGAGAACCTGAAAATTGATCAGCCAGCTCATGATCACATGGGCGATGATGATGAACCAGATCACGTCGAGGATCAGCATCAGGATCTGGAACAGCGATTGCATGCGGGTGCGCCCTTTGTTTGTGTCAGCGCCCCAAGACCTAGGCAGTGTCGCGCCAAACCTCAAGAGTGCCGCGAGGTCGTGGTTGACGCTCGCGTCACCCTGTCGCCCATTTGCGCCCCGAAAGGAGCGCCCAATGTACCCGTTCTTCCGCCTCGCCAAAGAAATGTTCCTCGTGCGCAACGCCGCGCCGCTGCCCACCGGAGAGGTCAGCGTCACCCGGCACATCTGCTGGCCGTGGGATCTCGACATGTTCGCCGAGCTCAACAATGGCCGGGTGCTGACGCTTTACGATCTGGGCCGCATGCCGATGGCGCGGCGCAGCGGGCTGCTGGCGCTGATGAAACGCGAAGGCTGGGGCTTTGCCGTCGCCGGGACGATGGTGCGCTACCGCAAGCGGGTGAAGCTTTTCGACCGGATCGAGATGCGCAGCCGGGTGATCGGCTGGGATCACCGCTTCATGTATCTCGAGCAGAGCATGTGGAAGAGCGACGGCGACTGCGCCAGCCACGCGGTGTTTCGCACCGCGGTCACCTCGGCCGCTGGGATGATCGCGCCCGCGCGGGTGATGGATCTGCTCGGGCAGCCCAGCGTCTCGCCGGAATTGCCGGACTGGGTGGCAAAATGGGTCGAAGCCGAGGACGCGCGCCCTTGGCCGCCGATGCAGGAGCCGGCGCCCGCGCCGCTGGCGCAGGCCGAGGAAAACGCCGCCTGAGCTCTGCCCAGATCGATGGCCAGTTCTTCGGCCAGAGTTCCGCCGGGCCTTGCCTTGCCCCGCACCGCCCTGTTCTATCGCGGCACAGGTCTATGGCAGAACTGGCAGCGCCAGCGACCAAGGCCAGCGACCAAGGCCAGCGACCAGGGCCAGCGACGGGGGCCAGCGACGGGGGCCAGCGACGGGGGCCAGCGACGGGGGCCAGCGACGAGGGGGTGAGACGGGCATGACGACAGCGGGCGCGCGGCGCAGGCGGATCTGGGGCTGGTTCTTTTTCGACTGGGCCAGCCAGCCTTACAACACGCTGCTGATCACCTTCATCTTTGCGCCCTATGTCAAAGAGCTGATGGGCGACGGCAGCGCCGCGCAGGCGGCCTGGGGCTTTGGCATCGGCGCGGCGGGGCTCGTCATCGCCCTGCTGGCTCCGGTGCTGGGCGCCATGGCCGACAGCGGCGGGCACCGGCTGCGCTGGATTTGGGTCTTCTCGGCGCTCTACGTGATCGGCGCGGGCATGCTCTGGTTCGCCGCGCCGGGCGATTTCAACCTCATCCTCACGCTCCTTTTCTTTGCGCTGGGGCTGGTGGGGATGGAGTTCGCCACGATCTTCACCAACGCCATGCTGCCGGACCTCGGACCGAAAGAGCAGATCGGTCGCATCTCGGGCAACGGCTGGGCCTTTGGCTACCTCGGCGGGCTGATCTCTCTGGCGCTGATGCTGGCGTTCTTCGCCGAGAGCGCGGCCACCGGCAAAACCTTCCTCGGGCTCGATCCGGCGCTTGGCCTCGACGCGGCGCAGCGCGAGGGCACCCGCGCCGTCGGCCCGCTGACCGCGCTTTGGTATGCGGTCTTTATGATCCCGTTCTTTCTTTGGGTGAAAGAGCCGAAAGCCGTCGCCTCGCCAAAGGGTGCGGTCCGGCGCGGCCTCACGCAGCTGAAAGACACGCTGCGGCACCTGCCCAAACGGCCCTCGCTCTTTGCCTATCTCGCCTCGTCGATGTTCTACCGCGACGCGCTCAACGGGATGTATGCCTTTGGCGGCATCTATGCCGCGGGGGTGCTCGGCTGGTCGGTGGTCGACACCGGGGTTTTCGGCATCATCGCGATCATATCCGGCGCGCTCTTTGCGTGGCTCGGCGGCCATGCCGACACGCGCTTTGGCCCCAAGCCGGTGATCGCGGCGATGATCCTGCTGCTGACGCTGGTCGCGATCGCCATCGTGCTGGTCGACCGAAGCTCCGTCTTCGGCCTGCCGGTCGCCGCCGGATCAAAGCTGCCCGACATGGCCTTTTACCTCTTCGGGGCCCTCATCGGCGCCTGCGGCGGGGTGCTGCAATCGGCCTCGCGCAGCATGATGGTGCGGCAGGCCGACCCCGCGCGGATGACCGAAGCCTTTGGTCTTTATGCGCTCTCGGGCAAGGCGACGTCGTTTCTGGCGCCGCTGCTGATCGGCGCTGCCACCGCGCTGAGCGGATCGCAACGGATCGGCGTCACGCCGCTCATCTTCCTTTTCGTAATCGGCCTCGGTCTGCTACTCTGGGTGAAACCAGACGGAGATCGAGCAGAATGATCCGCACCCTGATTTGCCTCACACTCGCCTTGGCGGTTGCCGCCTGCGGCGAGGACAAACCCGCGCCCAAAGTCACCAGCACGGACCAGCTTCCAAAGGTCACCGGGGTGATATCCTCGAAAAGCGCCAAGCAGATGTTCGGCGCCCAGCAGGTGTCCGCCCAGCTGCAGCCCGCCGCCTTTGGATCTTATTCCAAAGGCTGCGTCGCGGGCGCACAGCAACTGCCGGAAACCGGTGCCACATGGCAGGCCATGCGCCTGTCGCGCAACCGTAACTGGGGCCATCCGCAGCTGATCGATTTCGTCGAGGACCTGTCGCGCAAGGCCGCGCGGCTGCCCGGCTGGAACGGCATTTACGTCGGCGACATGAGCCAGCCGCGCGGCGGCCCGATGACCTCGGGCCACGCCAGCCACCAGATGGGGCTCGACGCCGATATCTGGATGCTCCCGGCGGACAATCTCAACCTGACCCGCCAGCAGCGCGAGAACATCTCGTCGATCTCCATGCGCCGCGCCGCCGGGGCCTATGTGAACAGCAGCTGGACGCCGCAGCACCACGCGCTGCTGAAGGCCGCCGCGCAAGACCCGCGCGTGGCCCGCATCTTCGTCTTCCCCGGCGCCAAAGTGCAGATGTGCAACGACGAGACCGGCGACCGCGCTTGGCTGCGCAAGATCCGCCCGTGGTACGGCCACCATTACCATTTCCACGTCCGGCTCTCCTGCCCGCGCGGCGATGCCTCCTGCGTCGATCAGACCCCGCCGCCGCCGGGCGATGGCTGCGCCGATGCGCAGGCTTGGGTGAACAATATCATCAACCCGCCGAAGCCCGACCCCAACGCGCCCAAGGTGACCCCAAAGCCCAAGCGTGACCTCGTGATGGGAGACCTCCCGGCCCAATGCGCCTCCGTCATCGCCGCGCGCTGAGCGCCGCCCATTCCGGCCTGTTTTTGGCCCCGGCACAGTCCCTGAAAGCCGGACTGCGCCGGGGCCTTCTCCCTGCCTGTCTCGCCGCGCTCTGCGCGCTCCCGGCCTGCGCCGGGACGCTAGAACAGGGTGGCGCAGCACAGGCGGGCGCGGGTCATCTGGTCGGCACCTATGTCTGGAAAAACAGCCACGACCGGTTCGGCGGCTTCTCGGGGCTCGAGGTCAGCGAGGACGGCCAGAGCTTCACCGCGATCAGTGACCGTGGCAGCATCGTCATGGGGCAGTTCCAGCGCGAAAACGGCGTGATCACCGGGCTCGAGGCCACACCGGTGGAAAAGCTGCTGGATGAGACCGGCACGCGCATGAACCCCGAGATCGACGATGCCGAGGGGCTGGCCATCGGCCCCGGCGGGCGCATCTATGTCTCTTTCGAAGGGCCGCCGCGCATCCACGCCTCCGAGCGGTTCGATCTGCCCGCAACGGTTCTGCCGCAGGGCGATTTCTACCCCGACCTGCAGAACAATTCCGGGCTCGAGGCGCTGGCGATCGACGCCGAGGGCCGCCTGCTCACCCTGCCCGAACGCTCGGGCCAGTTGACCAAACCCTTCCCGGTCTGGCGCTTCGACGGCAAAAACTGGAGCCAGCCCTTTTCGCTGCCCCGCAGCGGCACCTTCCTTGCGGTGGGCGCCGACATCGGACCCGATGGCAAGTTCTACCTGCTCGAACGCGAGTTCACCGGCTACGCCTTCCGCAGCCGGGTGCGCCGCTTCGACATCACCGGCGACAAGGTCCGCCACGAGGAAGTGCTGTTCGAAAGCGGTGCCTTCGAGTTCGACAATCTCGAAGGCCTCGCCGTCTGGCGCTCGGCACCGGGGCGGATCCGGCTGACGATGATCTCGGACGACAACTTCAAGTTCTTCCAGAAGACCGAGTTCGTCGAAGTGGACGTGCCGGAATCGCTTGATCCGCAGGCGATGAACCAGTAAGCCCCCGTCCGTCCGCCCGTCAGGTGGGCCGAGTTCCCCGCCACCTTGTAAAACGGGTCACCATCATGACACGCTCCTATCTTCCCGGCATTCTTGCCATGGCCGCCACCGTGCTGGCCTCGAACATCCTCGTGCAGTTCCTCTTTGGCCAATGGCTGACGTGGGGGGCCTTCACCTATCCCATCGCCTTTCTGGTCACCGACCTGATGAACCGGCTCTACGGCGCGCAGGCCGCGCGCAAGGTCGTGCTGGCGGGCTTCGTCACCGGCGTCATCTGCTCGCTGATCGGCACGCAGGTGATCCTGCAGGGCGACGGCTACAGCTATCCCGCCGTGACGCTGCGCGTGGCCATCGCCTCCGGTGCCGCCTTCCTCGCCGCACAGCTGATGGATGTGGCGATCTTCGACAAGCTGCGCGGCGGCGCATGGTGGCGCGCGCCGCTGGCCTCGACGCTGGTGGGCAGCTCGCTCGACACGGCGATCTTCTTCTCGGTGGCCTTTTCCGGCGCCTTCACCTTCCTCGAGCCGGGCAATGACGTGTCCTGGGCCAATGAAACGCTGCCGCTTCTGGGCATGGGGCCGATCGTGCCGCTCTGGGTCTCGCTGGGGCTGGCGGACTGGCTGGTAAAGCTCTCGCTCGCCCTCCTGGCGCTGGTGCCGTTCCGAATGATCGTTTCGAAGGCAGTTGCAGCGCGTTCCCTCGCGTGAGCTGTTAAAAATGCTTTGCGGAGTCCACATTCCGTGGCACGCTGAACTTGCGTTTTTCAAACAGCTGAAAGGAGGTGATCCAGTGTCTAGAGAAACATTGGAGAAAGGTGTCGGAACAGTTCGGAGGGCAGTGCGCTAGGGCAACCCCTGGCGTGAAGGAACCCGAATTGGCGCGACCTAACCGGCCCCGCCTCCTTGACGTCTCGAATGGGTCACCCCACAGGCAGGGTGACCCATTTCCCTTTAAGAGTTCTGGCTTTCGAGAGCTCTGGCTTTTGAGGGAAAACTTTGAGAGACCCGTCTCTTTCAGTCACGGCCCGTGCCCCTCCGGCGCGGGCCGTCTGCTTTTGCCGCGCCCCGCTGTACGAGACCGCCCCGCTTGCAAGCCGCGCCGCGCACGCTAATGTCCCGGCCATGCTGCGCATCAACGACAACATCGCCATCGAGGACTGGGAGATCACCGAACAGTTCATCCGGTCCTCCGGGCCCGGCGGGCAGAATGTGAACAAGGTCTCGACCGCCGTCGAACTGCGCTTCGAAGCCGACCGCTCGCCCAATCTGCCCGGCCCGGTGAAGGCGCGGCTCAAACGCATCGCCGGTCGCCGCTGGACCAAGGAAGGCGCGCTGATCCTGCAGGTCGAAGAGACCCGCAGTCAGGCCCGCAACCGCGAGATCGCCCGCGAGCGCCTCGCCGAGCTGATCCGCAAGGCGCTGGAAAAGCCGCGCCGCCGCATCCCGACCAAACCCACGCTCGGCTCGAAAAACCGCCGGATCAAGGCCAAGAAAGAGCGCGGCGAGGTCAAGGCGATGCGCGGCAAGGTCGATCCGGACTGAGCGCCGGTCATGGGGGGCATGGGGTGGTCATGGGGGGCCATAGGGGGCTCTGCCCCCGGCGCTGCGCGCCTCCCCCGGGATATTTTCGTCTAGACGAAGCGCCCCCTGCTTCTTCTCTTTGATAAATACGCATATCCGGCGCCCACCGCCCGGAACACCGCGTCGGACGGGGCGCGAGGCCTTGTTCACCGAATCTTAGTGTGAGAGTCTGCCAGCTAGAGCAGTCATCAAAAAATCAGGCCCCAGCCCATGCCACGCGACATCGCGCCCGCCGAGGCGCTGCTGAAGGACATTTTCGGCTATGACGCCTTTCGTCCCGGTCAGGGAGAGATCGTCGCGGCGGTGGCCGAGGGGCAGAACGTGCTGGCGATCATGCCCACCGGCGGCGGCAAGTCGCTGTGCTACCAGCTGCCCGCGCTGCTGCGCGGCGGGCTGACCGTGGTGATCTCGCCGCTCATCGCGCTGATGCGCGATCAGGTGCGCGGGCTGCGCGAGGCCGGGGTGAACGCCGGCGCGCTGACCTCCGGCAATACGCAAGAAGAGACCGACGCGGTCTGGCAGGGGCTCGAAGACGGCTCGCTGCGGCTTTTGTACCTTGCGCCCGAACGGCTAGCCTCGGGCGGCGCGCAGCGCATGCTGGCGCAGGCGGGCGTCGGGCTCATCGCCGTGGACGAGGCGCATTGCGTCAGCCAATGGGGCCATGATTTCCGCCCCGATTACCTGCGCATCGGCGAGCTTCGGCGCGCGCTGAACGTGCCGATCGCCGCCTTCACCGCCACCGCCGATCAGGAAACTCAGGCCGAGATCGTCACCCGCCTGTTCGATGGCGAGCAGCCCAAGACCTTCCTGCGCGGCTTCGACCGCCCCAACATCCACCTCGCCTTCGCCCCCAAGGACAGCCCGCGCCAGCAGATCCTGCGCTTTGCCGCCGCACGGCGTGGCCGCTCGGGCATCGTCTACTGCGGCACCCGCGCCAAGACCGAGGGGCTCGCCCGCGCGCTCGCGGACGAGGGGCACCCGACCTGCTTCTATCACGGCGGCATGGAGGCCGAGGCCCGCCGCGCCGTCGAGGAGCGGTTCGCCACCGAGGACGGGCTGATCGTCTGCGCCACGGTCGCCTTCGGCATGGGCGTCGACAAGCCCGACATCCGCTGGGTCGCCCACGCCGACCTGCCGAAAAGCATCGAGGCCTATTATCAGGAGATCGGCCGCGCCGGGCGCGACGGCGCCCCGGCCGAGACGCTCACCCTCTATGGCGCCGACGACATCCGCCTGCGCCGCGCCCAGATCGACGAAGGCATGGCCCCGCCAGAGCGCCGGGTCGCCGATCACGGACGTCTCAACGCGCTGCTGGGGCTGGCCGAGGCGCTGGGATGCCGCCGCCAGACCCTGCTGCGCTACTTCGGCGAAGCGTCCGAGCCCTGCGGCAACTGCGATCTTTGCGACAGCCCGCCCGAGGTCTTCGACGGCACCGAGGCGGTGCGCAAGGCGCTCTCTGCCGCGCTGCGCACCGGTGAAAACTTTGGTGCCGGGCATCTGATCGACATCCTTCTCGGCAATGAAACCGACAAGGTGCGCCAGCGCGGCCACGACGGTTTGCCCACCTTCGGCGTCGGGCGCGACCTGAAGAAGGGTCAATGGCAGGCGGTGTTCCGGCAGATGATGGGCCGCGATCTGGTCCGCCCCGACCCCGAGCGGCACGGCGCGCTGGTGATGACCGAAGCCGCCCGCCCGATCCTGCGCGGCGAGGAAAGCATCGAGCTGCGCCGCGACGTGATCGACAAGGCCGCGCAGCGCCGCCCGCAGGTCAAGACGCTGGTCAGCGAAGAGGACGCGCCGCTGATGTCCGCGCTCAAGGCCAAGCGCCGCGCGCTGGCCGAGGCGGCGTCTCTGCCCGCCTATATGATCTTCCCCGACCGCACGCTGATCGAGATGGCCGAGCGCCGCCCCGAGAGCCTCGACCAGATGGGTGCAATCAGCGGCGTCGGCGCCAAGAAACTGGAACGCTATGGCGCCGAATTCCTCTCGGTGATCACCGGCGGCGCCCCCGAAGAGACCCACCCGCAGCGGATGCGCGCCGCCGCGCGCGGCTCGGGCGAGCTCTACGATCGGCTGATGAGCGCGCAGGCCGATCTGATCCGCGGCGAGGATGGCACCGAAAAGCCGCTGTCCTGCTCTGCCTCGCTGCTCGCCAAGATCGCCGGGCTGCGCGATCCCGCGCCGGAAGATCTCGAACGGATCCTCGGGGAGCGACGTTTTGACCGCTTTGGTCCGGCCTTTATGGACCTTCTCGCCGAAGCTGATTAGAACGATTCCAAACTGATGGATATGTTCAAGGAGTAACCGCGCATGCTCGTGGTGATTTCGCCTGCGAAGAAACTGGACTGGACGCCGCGCGACACGCAGATGACGGCGATGGATTTCCCTGATGAGGCGATGCAGCTGGTGAAAACCGCGCGCAAGCTGGGGGTGCCCGAGCTGAAAAAGCTCATGCATCTGTCGGACAAGCTGGCCGAGCTCAACCGTGACCGGTTCCGCGATTATGCCGAAGAGCCCGAGATCGAGGCCACCCGTCCCGCCGCGCTGGCCTTTGCCGGGGACACCTATCAAGGGCTCGACGCCGCCTCGCTCGAACCCGAGGAAATGGACTATGCGCAGGATCACCTGCGGATCCTCTCAGGCCTCTACGGCGTGCTGCGCCCGCTCGATGCGATCCAGCCCTACCGGCTGGAAATGGGCTCGCGCCTGAAGACCGAGCGCGGCAAATCGCTCTATGATTTCTGGGGCGACCGGCTGTCGAAGGCGCTCAACGCGCAGGGCGAGGCGCTCGGCACCGATGTGCTGGTGAACTGCGCCAGTCAGGAATATTTCGGCGCGGTCGACCGCAAGGCGCTGAACCTGCGGGTGATCACACCGCAATTCCTCGAGGATAAAGGCGGCGAGCCCAAGGTCATCAGCTTCTACGCCAAGCGCGCCCGCGGCGCGATGGCGCGCTTCATGATCACCCGCCGGATCACCGATCCCGAGGGGCTGCGCGACTTCGATCTTGGCGGCTACGCCTATGACGCGGCGCGCTCGACCGAGGATCAGCCCGCCTTCGTCCGGGCTCACCCCGAAACCTGAGCCGCAGCGGGGCCCGACCATTTCTCGATCAGCCGCGCCAGGTCCGGCTTGCGCAACGGTTTGGTCAGATAATCGTCGAGCCCCGCCGCGATCAGCGCCTCGCGGTCGCCGGTCATCGCATGGGCGGTGACCGCGATGATCGGCACGCGCGGCCCGTCGCCCTCGATCTCGCGGATGCGCCGCGTCGCCTCTTTGCCGTCCATGCCGGGCATCGAGATGTCCATAAAGATGAGATCGGGACGCCGCGCCTCGAACTCGCCCACCGCCTCGGCGCCGTCGCAGGCAAAGCGCAGCTGCAACGGCAAATCCAGCGCCTCGGCCATCTTGCGAAACACCAGCTGGTTGGTGCGGTTGTCCTCGGCGAGCAGCAGATCGAGCGCGCCCGTCCCACTGGCAGGCGCGGCGCGCGGCGCGGGCGGCGGCGGAGACAGGCGCCTCTCATGCCCGTCCCAGCCCGCCAGCGCCGCGCAGAGGCTCCGGCGCGACACGGGCATCTGAACCACCGCAAACGCGCCCGAGCCCTGCGGCACCGAGGCGGGCTGCGGCGACAGCAGCAGCACCGGCGGGCCGCCCCCTGCCAGCGCCTGTGCCAACTCTGCGCCCTCGAGCCCCGGCAGCGCCTGTTCGGCGATCACCAGATCCACCTCGCCCGCCCGCGCATGATCCAGCGCCGCATCGCCCGAGGCGCACCAGACCGCCTCCAGCCCCAGCGCGCCCAGCTGCCGCAGCAGGATCGCCCGACTCTCGGGCATGGCGGCGACCACCAGCGCGCGGCGCAGCCCCGTGGGAAGCGCCAGCGGATCGCCCTGCGGCGCCTCGGCCAAAGGCAGATCCAGCCGCAGCCCGAAACAGGCCCCCTCGCCCAACTCGCTGTCCACCCAAAGCTCACCGCCCATCATCTCCACCAGCCGCCGGGTGATCGCCAGCCCCAGCCCGGTGCCCTCGAAACTGCGGTTGCGCGCGTCCTCCACCTGATTGAACTCGCCAAAGATGTGGTCGAGCTTGTCGCGCGCGATGCCGATGCCGGTGTCCTCCACCGTCAGGCTCAGCGCCGCGCGCCCTGCCTCTGCGCTGCCGCTCACACGGATCAACACATGGCCCTCGGCGGTGAATTTCACCGCGTTGCCAACAAGGTTGGTGAGGATCTGCCGGATCCGCCCCGCGTCCCCCACCAGCCCGGCGGGCAGGCTCGGGTCATAATCCACCAGCAGCGCCACGCCCTTCTCGCGCGCCGCCGGCTGCAGCAGCAGCGCTACCTCATGGATCGCCCGCTCCAGATCGAACGCCTCGGCACACAGCGCCATGCGGTCCGCCTCGATCTTCGAATAATCGAGAATGTCGTTGATGATCAGCAGCAGCGCCTCGCCGGAACTGCGGATCGTCTCGGCATAGAGCCGCTGCTCCTCGCTCAGCGCGCTGTCCATCAGCAGCGCCGCCATGCCCACCACGCCATTCATCGGCGTGCGGATCTCATGGCTCATATTGGCAAGGAAGGTGGATTTGGCGTGGCTCGCGGTCTCGGCCCGCTGCCGCGCCTCTTCCAGCTCCTGCTGGATGCGCTTGGCCTCGGTGATGTCGATGCGCAGCCCGACCCGTCCGCCATCGGTCAGCGGCCGCTCGTAGACCCGCAGCCAGCGCCCGTCCCCCAGCTGCTGCTCAAGCTCGCGCTCGGCGCCGCGATGCGCGCTCAACCGCTCTTCGAGCCAGTGCTCCTCGCGGCCCATCGCCTCGCGGTACTGGCCGCGCGCCAGCCCGTGGCGCAGGATGTCCTCAAAGCTGACACCGGGGCGGATCGCCTCGGCGCTGGCGTGGTAGATCTCGCGGTAGGTCTCGTTGCACATCAGCAGCCGGTCCTCGGCATCGAAGATGACGAAGCCGTCGGGCAGCTCTTCCAGCGCCGACCACATGCGCATCAGATCGGTGATGTCAAAGCTCAGCGTCACCACGCCGCCGTCGGGCAGATGCCGGTCCTGCAGTTGCAGGAACTGCCCGGTGTAGATGCGGATGGTCTCGGTCGGGATCGGATCGGCCTCCCAGCGGGCGGCCATGCGGGCGCGCCAGTCGTCGCCATGCTCGCCCTGCAGATCGACGATCCCCTCCTCGACCATCATGTCGAGCACATGCGCATAGCCCGCCCCCGGCCCGATGGTGTCGAGCCCATCGAACAGCGCCAGCCACGCCGGGTTGGCCAGCTCCATCCGCCGCTCGGCGTTGAAGGTGGCGAACCCGTCGCGCATGCAGGCCAGCGCGGTCCAAAGCTGCCCCTCGACCAGTTCGATCTTCTGATGCGCGGCGCCAAGCTGAGTCTTCACCCGCTGGTTCTCGTCGCGCACCGTGGCAACCTCGGCGCGGGTCTCGGTGATTTCGTGGCTCAGCTGCCGCGCGTGCAGGTTGAGCTTGCGATTGGCGGCAAAAAGCTCCGCCTGCTTGAGCTCAAGCAAACGCTCCGCCGCCAGTCGCGCGCGCCGTTCCTCGGCCAGCCGTGCCGCGATCTCCATGCCCAATGCCCTCTGCGACAGGGCCACACTGCGCGCGCCACGGTGAACATCTTCTTAAGAAAACCGATGCAAAACGCCCGCTTGCCTTTACGAAGGGGCAGGGGCACCATGGTACAGCCTTGCCGCAAGGGATGCGGCAGGGCCGCATCCGACGGGGAGGAGACGCGCATGCAGCAGGTTTTCCCGACACGCGCCCACAGGGTCCGCAAAGACCGGGTCCGCAACGACTGGGTTCGCGACCATAGGGTCCGACATAACGGCGGTGCGCGCCGATGACCGAAACTCTGGGCACGATGCACTGGCGCGCGCTGGACCGCGACGGCGAGGACAAATGCCGTCTCGCGCGGCACGAGGATGGCTACATGCTGGTCGGTCACGCGCGGTTCCGCGACGGCTCGGGCTGGGCGGCGCTGGATTACGTGGTGCGCTGCGGCCCCGACTGGCTGACCCGCAGCGCCGATGTCACCGGCACCCTCAGCGGCGAAGAGATGCGCTGCCGCATCACCTGCGAGGGCGGGCATTGGGCGCTCAACGGCGCGCCGCTGCCCGAGCTTTCCGGCTGCAGCGACATCGACTTCTCCTTCACCCCGGCGACCAACCTGATGCCGCTGCGCCGCCTGCCCGAGGTCGGGCGCCTGCCGGTGCGCGCCGCATGGATGCGGCTGCCGGGCCCCCGGCTCGACCCGCTCGACCAAAGCTACACGCGCGAGCGCGGCGGTCTGGTCAGCTATCAAGCCGCGCAGACCGGCTATGAGACACAGATCAGCGTCGACCCCTGCGGCTTCCCCACCCGCTATCCGGGCCTGTGGCAACAGGTCGAGGTCTGACGCACCACCCGCCCCACTAAGGCCAGCGGTCCGCCCTTCTTCTCTTTAAAAATACGCCGGGGAGCGCGAGGGGCAGCGCCCCTCGCATTTTCCTTTGCCGCGCCTCCGGCGCGAGGGGCAGCGCCCCTCGCACATTCCCACGCAGCGCCGCCAGTTACACCCGCTCGATGGCGAGCGCGATGCCCTGACCGCCGCCGATGCACATGGTGATCAGCGCCTTACGGCCCCCGGTACGCTCCAGCTCGTAGAGCGCTTTCACCATCAGGATCGCGCCGGTGGCGCCGATGGGATGGCCAAGCGCGATGGCCCCGCCATTGGGGTTCACCTTCGCCGGGTCGAGCCCCAGCCCCTTGTTCACCGCCAGCGCCTGCGCGGCAAAGGCCTCGTTGCTTTCGATCACGTCGAACTCCGCCAGCGACAGGCCGGTGCGGACCAGCAGGTTCTCCACCGCCGGGACCGGGCCGATGCCCATGACCTCGGGGCGCACCCCGGCGTGGGCGTAGCCCAGCAAACGGGCGCGCGGCGTCAGCCCCGCCGCCGCCGCGGCCTCGCCGCGTGCCAGCACCAGCGCCGCCGCCCCGTCGTTGAGACCCGAAGCGTTGCCCGCCGTCACCGAGCCGTCGCGGTCGAAGGCCGGACGCAGCCCTGCCAGTTTCTCCAGCGTCGTCGCCTTGGGGTGCTCGTCGGTGTCGAAGACCACGGTCTCACGGCGCGAGGCGATCTCCACCGGCACGATCTGCTCGGCAAAGATCCCCGCCTCGATGGCCTTGGCGGCGCGCTGCTGGCTCTCCAGCGCGAAAGCGTCCTGCGCCGCGCGCGAGATGTCGTTCTCTTTCGCGACATTCTCGGCGGTGATGCCCATGTGGCCGGTGCCGAAGGGGCAGTTCAGCGCGCCCAACATCATGTCGAGGGTGCGGATATCGCCCATCTTCTGGCCCCAACGCTGGTCGGGGATGATATAGGGCGCGCGGCTCATGCTCTCGGCGCCGCCCACCAGCGCGAAATTCGCATCGCCCAGCATCAGCGCCTGCACGCCCGAGACCACCGCCTGCGCGCCGGAGCCGCAGAGCCGGTTCACGTTCATCGCCGGGGTGGTGTCGGGAATGCCCGCCTGCATGGCCGCGACGCGCGACAGATACATGTCGCGCGGCTCGGTGTTCAGCACATGGCCAAAGACCACCTGCCCGATCTGCCCGCCTTCGACGCCGGCGCGCTCCAGCGCCGCCTTGGCCGCCACCGTGCCCAACTCGATCGGCGGGACGGATTTCAGCGATCCGCCAAAGGTGCCGATGGCGGTGCGCGCGCCGCTCAGGATGACGATCTCTTCGGGATTGGCTGCGGACATGACGGCTCTCCTCTCAACTGACAGTCGCGCGGACCATGCCGCAGCGCAGCACCGCTGTCAGCCCGGACGTTCCGTCACCGGAGCTTCCGCCGGGCCTTCCAACGCGTCCCTCTCGTCTTCCTGCGCCCCGCCCAGCATCCGCACCTCGCGCTGCGGGAAGGGGATCGAGATGCCGTGCTCCTTGAAGGCGTCCCAAAGCGCGAGGAAGACATTGCCCCGGATGTTGGTCAGCCCCTGCGACGGATCGATGATCCAGAACCGCAGGATGTAATCCACCGACGAGTCTCCAAATCCGGTGATATGGCAGACCGGCGGCTTGTGGCTCAGCACCCGCTTCACGCCCAGCGCCGCCTCGATCGCCACTTTGCGCACCAGATGCGGATCGTCGCCGTAGGCGGTGCCGAAATGGATGTCGACCCGCACCAGCTCGTTGGAATGCGACCAGTTGACCACCTGCCCGGTGATCATGTCCTCGTTGGGGATGAGGTATTCCTTGCCGTCGCGCGTGGTGATCGAAACATAGCGCGCGCCCAGCGCGTTGATCCATCCGAAGGTCTCGCCGATGGAGATCACGTCGCCCGGCTTGATCGACTTGTCGAGCAGGATGATCACCCCCGACACGAGGTTCGACACCACCTTCTGCAGGCCAAAGCCAAGGCCCACGCCGATGGCGCCCGACAGCACCGCGAGGCCGGTCAGGTCCACCCCGGCCAGTTTCAGCGCCATGAAAAAGGCCGCGCCATAGAGCGCCACCTGCAGGAATTTCACCGCCAGAACCTGCATCGAGGGGCTGATCCCCTCGTTGCGCCGGATGCTCGCCGCCCCCGCCGTGGTCAGGAATCGCGCCACCGCCACCAGCGCGATGAGGATCACCACCGCCTGAAGGATCAGCCAGAGCGACAGTTTCGAGTCGCCGAAACTCACCGCCGCGCTTTCGAGAAGCGCCTGCGCCTCATCGGTCAGCCCGAGGATCCAGATGGTGACGTAGCCCCACGCCCCATAGCGCACCAGCGAGCGCAGCGCCGGGTTGCCGATGAGCCGCGTGATCAGCGCGATCACCAGCCAAGCGCTCGACAGCTGCGCAATAATTTCAAGAAGATATGTGCGCGACGGCCATGTGACCTGATGCATGATCCCGATCACATGCCAGATCAGGATCACAAAGATGATCATCCGCAACCGCCGGTGCAGCACGATGAGAATGCGCATCTGCCACTTCGGCCAGCCCTCGCGGGCCCGCATCCAATTGTGCAGCTTCGGTCCCAGCCACGCTCGCAGCAGATGCGCCAGCGCGAAAAGGCCAAGGGCGATGCCAAGCTGGTAGAACATCCAAGGCCGCAGCACGATCGCAAGGAAGGTGTCGACCTGCCCCCATAGGGTCAGCCCGGTCTGCTGCAGCGCCTCAAAGGGCGTCGGTTCCTCATGTGGGTTCATCGTCTGGCGTGGCTCCTCACGCGGGCAGCGTGGCACCACAATCGTTTTCGCTCAAGGCTTTGAGCGCAAGCGGGGGCACTCAGTGCTTGGGAAGCGTCACGCTGATCTCCTGCGCTTCGGCATTCGGCAGGCTCAGCACCAGCGCCCAAAGCAGCGTGGCGATCAGGACAAGGTGCATGGCATTCATCAAGGTCATCTTGGCTCCTCCACGACGGTAAGAAAACTACGCCCGAGCCCGCCAAAAGTTCCGATCCTTCCGCGCCGGCGTCTGCCGAATGTCTGCGATGGGTTGATCGGCACGCGGCAAAGGAGTATCCCCGCCGCATGACTCGGCTTCTTGACCTCGGCGACCGCGTGCGTCTGCGCGAACGGTTCCACGGCGCGAACTTCACGGTTCTGGCGCGCCTATAAGGCTGTCTTTAGCCCGCCCCGGCGCGGGGGCCTTCGACCTGCGCCAAGCCCAAGCCAAATTCCCAAGACATATATCCCGAGAGGACCCCCATGTCCGGCAAGACGCTCTACGACAAGATCTGGGATGCCCACGTCGTCCAGCAGGACGAAGACGGCACCTGCCTTCTCTACATCGACCGCCACCTCGTGCACGAGGTGACCTCGCCGCAGGCTTTCGAAGGTCTGCGCATGACCGGCCGCAAGGTCCGCGCGCCGCAGCGCACCATCGCCGTGCCCGACCACAACGTGCCGACGACCCTCGACCGTGAAAACGGCATCGAGAACGAAGAGAGCCGCATCCAGGTCGAGGCGCTCGACAAGAACGCCCGCGACTTCGGCGTGAACTACTACCCGGTCAGCGACGTCCGCCAGGGCATCGTGCACATCGTCGGCCCCGAACAGGGCTGGACGCTTCCGGGCATGACCGTGGTCTGCGGCGATTCGCACACCGCCACCCACGGCGCCTTCGGCGCGCTGGCGCATGGCATCGGCACCTCCGAGGTCGAGCACGTGCTCGCCACCCAGACGCTGATCCAGTCCAAGTCGAAGAACATGAAGGTCGAGATCACCGGCCAGCTGCGCCCGGGCGTCACCGCCAAGGACATCACGCTCTCGGTCATCGGTCACACCGGCACCGGCGGCGGCACCGGCTATGTCATCGAGTATTGCGGCGAAGCGATCCGCTCGCTGTCGATGGAAGGCCGGATGACCGTCTGCAACATGGCCATCGAGGGCGGCGCCCGCGCTGGCCTGATCGCCCCCGACGAGACCACCTTCGAATACGTCAAGGGCCGCCCGCATGCGCCGAAGGGCGCGCAGTTCGAGGCCGCGCTCGACTGGTGGAAGACGCTCTACTCCGATGACGACGCGCATTGGGACAAGGTCGTCACCATCAAGGGCGAAGACATCGCCCCCGTCGTCACCTGGGGCACCTCGCCCGAGGACGTGCTGCCGATCACCGATGTGGTGCCCGCCCCCGACAGCTTTGCCGGCGGCAAGGTCGAAGCGGCCAAGCGCGCGCTCACCTACATGGGTCTCGAGGCCGGCCAGAAGCTGACCGACATCAAGATCGACACGGTGTTCATCGGATCCTGCACCAATGGCCGGATCGAAGACCTGCGCGCCGCAGCCGAGATCCTCAAGGGCAAGAAGATCAAGGACGGCATGCGCGCCATGGTCGTACCGGGCTCGGGCCTCGTTCGCGCTCAGGCCGAGGAAGAAGGCCTTGCGCAGATCTTCATCGACGCGGGCTTCGAATGGCGGCTCGCGGGCTGCTCCATGTGCCTTGCGATGAACCCCGACCAGCTGGCACCGGGCGAGCGCTGCGCCGCCACCTCGAACCGCAACTTCGAAGGCCGTCAGGGCAAGGGCGGACGCACCCACCTCATGTCGCCGGCGATGGCGGCGGCGGCGGCGGTCACCGGTCATCTGACCGACGTGCGCGAGCTTATGGACGCGCCTGCTCCGGCGTAAGCGATCCCGGGGCCCCGCGCGGGGCCCCTCCCCCAGTTCCGGCACTCCGGACGGGCGCAGCCGCATATGCATGCAGTGTGCATCGCTTGTGCATGGATTGTGCCCCAAGGATTTGCCCCATCCCCAAGGAGGGACAGATGGAAAAATTCGAGAAACTGACCGGGATCGCGGCGCCCATGCCGCTGGTCAATATCGACACCGATATGATCATCCCCAAGCAGTTCCTGAAGACGATCAAACGCTCGGGACTCGGCGTGCATGCCTTTGACGAGATGCGCTATCTCGACGATGGCTCCGAGAACCCCGAGTTCGTGCTGAACCAGCCCGCCTACCGCGAGGCTTCGGTCATCGTCGCGGGCGACAACTTCGGCTGCGGCTCGTCGCGCGAACACGCCCCTTGGGCGCTCGCCGACTTCGGCATCAAGGTGGTGATCTCCACCTCCTTCGCCGACATCTTCTACAACAACTGCTTCAAGAACGGCATGCTGCCCATCGTCATGCCGCAAGAGGCGGTCGATGTGCTGATGAAGGACGCAGAAAAAGGCTCCAACGCGCGGATGACGGTTGATCTGGAGAACCAGATCGTCACCACCTCCGACGGCGAGGAGTTCGCCTTCGAGGTCGACCCCTTCCGCAAGCACTGCCTTCTCGAGGGCCTCGACGACATTGGCCTGACCATGGAAAAAGCCGGCGCCATCGACACGTTCGAAACCGCCGCCGCCCAGTCCCGCCCCTGGGTCTGAGGTGGGTCTGAGCTGCATTCAGGCATGAACATCGAAGGGCTGTCCCCGCGGGGACAGCCCTTTTTGCTGCGCGCGCCCATTTCTGAAACGCCCCGCCTGCCCGGCGTCCGGCCTGCCTCCGGCGGGGATATTTGGGCCAAGAGGAAGGACGGACCGCGCCCCACTTCCTCTTGGCTCAAATATCCCGGGGGAGACGCGCGCAGCGCGGCGGGGGCGGAGCCCCCTTCATCCTCGATTGCCGCAGGTCGTGCGGCAGGTGGGCAGCGCCCCCACCCGCCTCAGCACGAGCGCGAGAGGTCCATCTCCGGCACATCCCCGCTCACGATCAAACTTGCCGCAGTCGCCGCGCGGACCTCGGCAACGGTCACCCCGGGGCCGGTTTCCAGAAGGTGCAGCCCGTCGTCCTCGGGACGGATCACCGCCATTTCGGTGACTATGAGATCCACCCGCCGCTCGGCGGTCAGCGGCAGCGCGCATTCCGGCACGATCTTCGGCGCGCCGCCTTTGGCGCTGTGGATCATCGCCACGATCACCCGCTTCGCCCCAGTGACCAGATCCATCGCCCCGCCCATGCCCGGCACGTAGTGGCCGGGGATCATCCAGTTCGCCAAATAGCCGCGCGCGTCCACCTGCAGCCCGCCCAACACCGTCAGGTCAAGATGCCCGCCGCGGATCAGCCCGAAGGAAAAGGCACTGTCGATGGTCGAGGCCCCCGGCACCGCCGAGACGAAGCTGCCGCCAGCGTCGGTGAGATGGCGGTCGGTCATCCCCTCGGGCGGGCGGTGGCCCATGCCGACAACGCCGTTCTCGGCCTGAAAGAACACGCCCAGGCTCTCGTCCAGATGGTCCGAGACCAGCGTCGGAATACCGATGCCGAGGTTCACCAAGGTGTGCGGCTTGATCTCGGCGGCGACGCGGCGGGCGATGATCTCTTTGGGGTCCATGCTGGCGATCTCCATGTTCAATGCTTCCCGATCACATGGTCGACGAGCGCGCCGGGCGTTTTCACCGCATCGGGCGGGATCACCCCCACCGGCACGATCTCTTCGGGCTCGGCGATCACCACATCGCCCGCCAGCGCCATGATCGGATTGAAGTTCGTCGCGGTGAGCATATAGGTCAGATTGCCCACGTAATCGCAGCTGCGCGCCGCGATCAGGGCAAAATCGGCATGCAACGGCGGCTCCAGCAGATAGGGTTTGCCCTCGACCTCGATCACCTGCTTGCCCTCGGCCACCTTTGTCCCCAGCCCGGTGGGCGTAAGCACTCCGCCAAGCCCGACCCCGGCAGCGCGGATGCGTTCGACCAGAGTGCCCTGCGGCACCAATTCCACCTCAAGCTCGCCCGACCGCATCTGCTCCTGCACATCAGGGTTGAGGCCGATATGACTGCCGATGAATTTGCGCAGGCAGCGCGCCGCCACCAGCGGACCGACGCCCAGATGCGGACGGGCGGCATCATTGACGATCACCGTCAGGTCCTTCTTGCCCGCCTGCGCCAGCGCCCGCACCAACCCGTCAGGCGTGCCGACCCCCATGAAGCCCGAGAGCATGACCCGCGCACCGTCGGGAATCAGATCCACCGCTTCGTCCATCGTCACTGCCTGATGCATGCTCCCCTCCCGGCGCGTTGCCCCTCACGTCTGCACGAAGTCAGACCCGCAAATCCTGCGGCTCGCGTTGCGTCAGGTCAAATTCATTGGAAATCCGGCGAATAATCGGTAAAAGCGCGCAGGCTCTTCGTACAAGTTTTCGGCGAGTCTGCGGGTTTTTGTTCATGGTTTAAGTTGTTTATCCCCGCGGGGACATGACGCTTTGACGGGTACGGAAACGGGGCAACCATGTGCTCTGATGCCGCCAGCCCGCCAAGGAAACCGGGAATTGATGCAAATTCGCACCTTTTCCACCATGAAACCGCCAGATTTCCGCCGTCCCCTCAGGGCATGCTTGCCGCGCGTTCAAGAAGAAGGCAAAATTTGGGCAATATTGAGGCAATCCGCCGGCGCGGCGGGGTCAGAGGGCGACACAGGCGCAGCAAAGCGTCGGGGGTCCCACGACCGAAAGGGCAGAAGCCGTGATCACTCGTTTCGTCAAAGCCGGCATCCGTGCCGTCGCCGTGGCCTTGCTGATCGCAATGCCGGCCGTGCTCTTGCCCGGCTACGCGGCGGACGCGGCGCAGATCACCGCGCTGCTGGCCTTGGTCGCGGCGCTGCTGACCTTTGTCGAATATGTTGGCGACTATCCTTCGATCCTCGAGTTCCGCGACGCCCCGCCATTCAACCGCCTGAGATTCCTCGCGCTTTTTTCGACGGTTTTGGTGCTGACGCTGATCTGCCGCGGCGAGAGCTATCCCACCGCGGTCTCGCAGATGCTCACCGCTTTCGGCGGCAAGGTCGGCGGCTGGCTCGATTTTCCCTTCTCGCCGGTGCGGCTGATGGTGCTGCTGGCCACCGACGACATGAGCGCGCAGGACGTCGAGCGGATCCGCACCCATGCCGGGCTGGCCTATGTGATCTCGCTGCTGAGCATGCTGGCCTTCGTTCTGGTGGTGCGGCTGCTGAGCTGGCCGGTGCGCAACGGGGCCTTCAACTTCTGGGTCAACCTGCCGCTTTTCGATCCGACCATCGGCAAGGATGTGCTCTACCGGCTCAATCGCGATGGCAACGTTAACGTCGCTTTAGGGTTTCTTCTGCCATTCCTGATCCCGGCAATCATGAAACTCGCGGCACAGACCATCAACCTCGTGTCGCTGACCGAACCGCAGACCCTGATCTGGACGATGAGCGCATGGGCTTTCCTTCCGGCAAGCCTCGTGATGCGGGGCGTCGCGCTGATGCGCATCGCCGCGCTGATCGAGCAGAAGCGCAAACGCGCCTACGCCGAAGCGGAAGCCGAGGTGCAGACCATCTGACCCGCCTGATCCGGGCGGTGCTTCTTTGCACCGTTCTGGCCCTGCCCGTGCCGGCAGGGGCGTTCGAGCTTACCCTGGCCACGTGGCACGCGCATCTCAGCCGCAAAGGACCGGGCCTGCTGCTGCGCGATATCCTTGAGGCGCGCGCGCCGCTGCCAGCCATACTTGACCAGATCGCCGAGGCGCGGCCTGACGTGCTGCTGCTCACCGATATGGACTTCGATCTTGGGCAGGCGGCGCTGGATGCGCTTGGCGAACAGTTGGCTGTGCGCGGCGCGGACTACCCCCACCGCTTTGCCCTGCGACCCAATTCCGGCATGGAGAGCGGCGCCGATCTGAACGGTGACGGGCGGCTTGGCGGGCCCCGCGACGCTCAGGGCTATGGCGTTTTCTCGGGCCAGCATGGCATGGCGGTGCTGGCCCGGCACCCGCTGCGATTGGAGTGGGATTTCTCGGCGCTGCTCTGGCGCGATCTGCCGGGCACGCGGATGCAACCCGCCGATCCCGCGCCCGAGGTGCAGCGGCTGTCGTCCACGGCGCATTGGGTGCTGCGGCTCGACGCCCCCGGCCTGCCGCTGCAGCTGCTGTGCTATTCCGCGACGCCGCCGGTGTTCGACGGGCCGGAGGATCGCAACGGGCGGCGCAATGCCGACGAGCTTGCGCTCTGGCGGCACTACCTAGACGGCGCGCTCGGGCCAGCGCCGGAGGGGGCTTTCGTCCTGATCGGAAACGCAAATCTCGACCCCGAAGGCGGCGAGGGGCTGCGCGGCGAGATGCGGGCGCTGCTGGACGATGCCCGCCTGCAGGACCCGCTGCCGCAGCAGGCCACCGCCGAATGGGACAGCACCGGACCGCTGCGCATAAGCTATGTGCTGCCCTCCGCGGGCCTCACCGTCGGCGCCGCCCGGGTTTTTCCCGCCATCGAGGGCCAGCGGCACCGTCTGGTCACCGTCACGCTAAGCACCCAGAAGGACGGTTAATGAAGTTGCCCGCACCCCTGTTTTCTTGACCATTCCTCGCCCCTCGGCTAGGCGATTGCGCAACATTCCGAGGAGAGACTTTCCATGAGCACCCCTTCGCTTCTCATCCTGCCGGGCGACGGCATCGGCCCCGAGGTCATGGCAGAGGTTCGCCGCGTCATCGGCTGGTTCGGCGACAAGCGCGACCTGAAATTCGATGTCAGCGAAGACCTCGTGGGCGGCAGTGCCTATGACGCGCATGGCACGCCGCTGACCGACGAGACCATGGCCAAGGCCCAAGAGGTGGACGCCGTTCTGCTCGGCGCCGTGGGCGGCCCGAAATACGACGTTCTGGACTTCTCGGTGAAGCCCGAGCGCGGGCTGCTGCGTCTGCGCAAGGAGATGGACCTTTACGCCAACCTGCGCCCGGCGCAGTGCTTTGACGCGCTGGCCGACTTCTCGTCGCTGAAGAAAGACGTGGTGGCGGGCCTCGACATCGTCATCGTGCGCGAGCTGACCTCGGGCATCTACTTCGGCGAGCCGCGCGGCATCATCGAAGAAGGCAACGAGCGCGTGGGCATCAACACCCAGCGCTACACCGAGTCGGAGATCGACCGGGTTGCCCGCAGCGCGTTCGAGCTGGCCATGCGCCGCGGCAAGAAGCTGTGCTCGATGGAAAAGGCCAACGTGATGGAGTCGGGCATCCTGTGGCGCGAAGTCGTCACCGAGGTGGGCAAGGACTACCCCGAGGTCGAACTGTCGCACATGTACGCCGACGCGGGCGCCATGCAGCTTTGCCGCTGGCCCAAGCAGTTCGACGTGATCGTCACCGACAACCTCTTTGGCGACCTGCTGTCGGATGCCGCCGCGATGCTGACCGGCTCGCTCGGCATGCTGCCCTCGGCCTCGCTGGGCGCCCCGATGGCCAATGGCCGCCCCAAAGCGCTCTACGAGCCGGTGCACGGCTCTGCGCCCGATATCGCAGGTCAGGGCAAGGCCAACCCGATCGCCTGTATCCTCAGCTTCGCCATGGCGCTGCGCTACAGCTTCGACAAGGGCGACGAGGCGACCCGCCTCGAGCAGGCGATCGAAGCGGTTCTGGCCAAGGGCTACCGCACCGCGGACCTGCTGGGTGAAGAAGGCAAGCAGCCGGTCTCGACCTCCGAGATGGGCACCGCGATCCTCGAGGCGCTCGACGAGAGCCTCTGATCCCGAGGGATGGTCAATGATTGGGCGGGGCGGCCACAGGTCGCCCCGTTTTCACGTTCTGCCGCATGACACGTTGAATTCCCCTGCCTCAAAGCTAAGCCTTGAGCGCAAGGCAGAAGCAACGGAACGGCACCCATGGGATCGAACGCGAAAGGCGCGCTGCTGGCGCTCCTCACCTTCGGAATCTACTCGACACACGACGTCATCGTGAAGGTTCTGGGCGCCGCCTACAGCCCCTTCCAGATCGTGTTTTTCTCGGTGCTGCTGAGCTTTCCGCTGGTCAGTCTCATGCTGATCCGCGACACCACGGCGGGCAACCTGCGCCCGCTGCACCCATGGTGGACCGCCCTGCGCACCATCTCGACGGTGATCACCGGGGTCTGTGCCTTCTACGCCTTCTCGGTGCTGCCGCTGGCGCAGACCTACGCGATCATTTTTGCGCAACCGCTGCTGATCACCGTGCTGGCGATTCCCATCCTCGGCGAGCAGGTGCGTTTGCGCCGCTGGATGGCGGTTCTGGTCGGCCTCGCCGGCGTCATCGTGGTGCTGCGCCCGGGCAGCACGGAACTAACGCTGGGCCATCTCGCGGCGCTGACCGCGGCGATCTTCGGCAGTCTTTCGGCGATCATCGTGCGCAAGATCGGCCATGAGGAACGCTCGGTGGTGCTGCTGCTCTATCCGATGATGACGAACTTCGTGGTGATGGGCTGCGCCCTGCCCTTCGTCTACCGCCCGATGCCGATCGAACATGTGGGCGGGTTCGGACTGATGGCGATTCTCGCCTTCACCGGCTCGGCGCTGCTGATCGCCTCTTATCGCACCGGCGAGGCGGTGATCGTCGCGCCAATGCAATATTCGCAGCTGCTGTGGGCCACGCTCTACGGCGCGATCTTCTTTGCCGAATATCCCGATAGCTTCACCCTGATGGGGGCGGTGCTGATCATCGGAAGCGGCGTCTATATCGTGCTGCGCGAGGGCCGGTCGAGCGCGTCGGAGAATCGCCCGGTGCTGCGCACCCGCAACCGCATCGAGTTCGGGACCTCGCTGCGCATCGGTCCGCTGCTGCGCGCGATGAAAAGACGCGAAAAGGGTGTGAATCGGCCCTTGCCAAAGGCCGGAGGCTAGGGTACTCCGCGCTCCACGGTCGGAGTGTAGCTCAGCCTGGTAGAGCACTGTCTTCGGGAGGCAGGGGCCGGAGGTTCGAATCCTCTCACTCCGACCAAATATGCAAAGGCGCCCCTCGGGGCGCCTTTTGCGTTTCCGGAGGTCGCGCGTGGCTTAGGTGGGTGGCTTAGCCAAGCTCCGGCGTGACCGGCACCACGATACGGCCGCGCACCGCACCGTCGAGGAATTTCGGCGCGATCTGCGGCACCTCCTCGAAGGGCACTTCGACAGTGATCTTCTCGAGCTTGGCCATGTCGAGATCACTGGCGAGACGCTGCCACGCCGCCAGCCGGTCGGGCTTGGGGCACATTACGCTGTCGACGCCCGCAAGCGTGACGCCGCGCAGGATGAACGGCGCGACGCTGGCGGGAAGGTCCATGCCCGCAGCCAGCCCGCAGGCCGCCACCACACCTCGGTACTTCATCATCGACAGCATATTGGCCAGCACCGTGCTGCCCGCCACGTCGATGCCTGCGGCCCAGCGTTCCTTGTTCAAGGGCCGCGGCTTGCCGGTCAGTTCCGAGCGGTCGAGCACGCTGCTTGCGCCCAGATCGCGCAGATACGCCGCCTCGGCCTCGCGCCCGGTGACGGCGGCCACGTCAAAGCCGCGCGCGGCCAGCAGCGCCACCGCCACGCTGCCAACCCCGCCAGCGGCGCCGCTGACCACGATCTCGCCAGCCTCGGGTGTCACCCCGTGCCGCTCCAGCGCCAGAACGCAGAGCATCGCCGTGTAGCCCGCCGTGCCGATCGCCATGGCCTGCTTGCTGCTGATCCCCTCGGGCAGCGGCACCAGCCAGTCACCCTTGACCCGTGCGCACCCGGCAAGGCCGCCCCAACGAGTCTCCCCCACGCCCCAGCCGTTCAGCACGACACGGTCGCCGGGCTTGAAATCGGGATGGTTGCTTTCGGCAACGACGCCCGAGAAATCGATCCCCGGCACCATCGGAAAGCGCCGCACCACGGGGGCCGCGCCGGTGAGCGCGAGCGCGTCCTTGTAGTTGAGCGTCGAATAGGCCACGTCGACCAGAACGTCGCCCTCGGGCAGTTGGTCTTCGGACAGCTCGGTGATGGAGACGCTCTGCGTTTCCTCGGGTTTCTCGATCAGGATTGCCTTGAACATCTGTCGCTCCTCTCAGCGTTCGAGCAGGTGGAAATAGGTGGTGGCAAAGCTGCGCAGCGGCTCGGCGCTCAGCTCGAGTTTCGCGCGCAGCACCGCGCCCTCCCAGCCGATCCAGAAGAAGGCGGCGAGCGCCTCTGGGTCCTGCCCTGCAGCGAGCGCGCCGTCCTCCTGCGCCTGCCGCAGCACCTCGGCGGTGCGCGCCTGCCAGCCCTCGAGCACCTCGATCAGCGCCGCGCGGAACGCATCCGGCAGCGCGCCCATCTCCTGCCCGAGGTTGCCGACCAGACAGCCGCGCCGAAACCCGTGCCGCGCCATGCCCGCCTCGGCCTCATTGGTGAAATCGCGAAGGCGATCCAGCGGCGGGCGCGCCTCGTTGCGGAAGGCGCGGTCGAGCAACTCGAGGAAATAGACGTTATAGGCGTGGATGAGCGCGAGGCCGAACTCTGCCTTGCCCTTGAAGTGGTGGTAAAAACTGCCCTTGGGCACGCCCGCCGCCTTGAGGATCTCATCCACCCCGACCGCGGAATAGCCCTTCTCGGTCAGATGCTCGAGGCCGGTGCGAATTAGCTTTCGCCGTGCCTCGGAGGCATCCGGAGCGGTGCGCGGACGCCCGCGGCGGGGTTTGTCGGAGCGAGGGAGAGGCGAGTCGGCTTGGGTCATGTATATTTAATAGACTGATTCGTCTAATAAATCCATGCAAGGTTTTAGCAGAGCGTTCACCCGCCCGGAATCAAGGCGAAGCCGCCGGGCGAGCGCCTGCCCGTCCAGGCGGGCTGGCGCTTTGTCATCGCCGAGCACCGAACGGATTTCACCCGGATTTGGCTGGCATAAAGCGCCGAAATCTTCGGTCACTGCGCCACCCCACGGGCAGGCGCTCGCCCGGCTGTCGTATCGCTTTCATTTGCGGAACAAAAAAGGGCGGGCCCGCAGGCCCGCCCCAGTCAGTTCCGATAACGGCTCTTTCAGGCCGCGCCCGCGTCCATGATCCGCTCGAGATCGTCGTGTTCGGCCACGTAGTGACCCGGCGCGATCTGGTCGAGCTGCGGCACGTAGTCCACATCGCCCGCCGCCAGCCGCGAGGGCAGGAAGCGCAGCGCCGCCTTGGCGTCGAGCGGCGAGGGCAGCTCGCCGGGCAGGCGGATGCGGGTGCGCGCGCGTTCGGCCACCGGATCGGGGATCGGCACCGCCGAGATCAGCGACTGCGTGTAGGGATGCGCCGGGTTCGAGCAGATCGTCTCGGCGTCGCCCATCTCGACCACGCGGCCAAGGTAGAGCACCATGATCCGGTTCGAGATCTCACGTACCACCGACAGATCGTGCGAGATGAACAGCATCGACATGCCGAATTCGGCCTGCAGCTCCTTCAGCAGCTTCACGATCTGCGCCTGAATCGACACGTCGAGCGCCGAGACCGCCTCGTCGCAGATGATCAGCTTGGGCCGGTTGATCATCGCGCGTGCGATGCCCACGCGCTGGTTCTGGCCGCCCGAAAGCTCGTGCGGGTAGCGGTTGTATTTCTCCGGCTCCAGACCCACGCGGGTCATCATCCGCAGCACCTCGTCCCGCCGTTCGCTCTTGGTCAGCTCGGGGCGGTACGTCTTCAGCGGCTCGGCAATCGAGTCGGCGATGGTCATCCGCGGATCGAGGCTGGCGAGCGGGTCCTGAAAGACGATCTGAAGGTCCTTGCGTTCCTTCTTCAGCGCCTGCTTGTCCATCGTGTTCAGCGGCTTGCCCAGCCAGCTGACATTGCCATCGGTGGGCTCGACCAGCCGCAGCACGGCGCGCGCCAGCGTGGACTTGCCGCAGCCCGACTCGCCCACGATGCCCAGCGTCTCACCGGCACGAAGGCCGAAGCTGACGCCGTTGACCGCCTTCAGCGGCACGGTCTTGCCGAAGATCCCGCCGTCGAGTTTGATCGGGAAATACACCTTCATGTCGTCGACGCGCAGGATCTCCTTGCCCTCGACGCGGCCACCGGCATCGCCCTTGTCGATGCGCGGCATCGAGTCGAGCAGACGGCGGGTGTAGTCGTGGCGCGGCTGCGAGAAGATCTCGCTCACCTCGCCTTCCTCGACGAACTCACCAAGGCGCATGACCTTGATGCGGTCGCACATCCGCGCCACCACGCCCATGTCGTGGGTGATGAGGGCGATGGCGGTGCCAAGCTCGCGCTTGAGTTGGTCCATCAGGTCGAGCACCTCGGCCTGCACGGTAACGTCGAGCGCGGTGGTGGGCTCGTCGGCGATCAGCAACTTGGGCTCGCAGAGCATGGCCTGCGCGATCATCACGCGCTGGCGCATGCCACCCGACAGCTCGTGCGGGTATTGCTTGAGACGGCGCTTGGCTTCGGGGATGCGCACGCGCTCGAGCCAGTCGAGGCAGTGCTTTTCCGCCTCGCGGCCCGACATGCCACGGTGCACTTTCAGCACCTCGGCCATCTGCTCGCCCACCTTGAGATGCGGGGTCAGCGCGGTGAGCGGATCCTGAAAGATCATCCCGACTTTGTCGCCGCGCACCTTGTTGAGCTTGGAAACCGGCAGGTTGAGGATCTCAGAACCCTGCAGCGTCACCGAGCCGCTCGCCGTGCCATTGGGCGGCAGCAGGCCCATGGCGGCCATGAAGCTCTGCGATTTGCCTGAGCCCGACTCGCCGACGATGCCAAGGCATTCGCCCGCACGGATGTCGAAGGACACGCCCTTCACCGCATGAACGCGGCCGTCCTGCGTTTCGAAACCGACCTTGAGGTCTTTCACGGAAAGAATGGTCATGTCAGCGATCCTTCGGGTCCAGAGCGTCACGCAGACCATCTCCGATGAAGAACATCGTGATGATGATGGTGACATAAAAGAACAGCGGGAACAGAAGCTGCCACAGCGTGCCATAGCCCATGGTGCCTGCACCTTCGGCGATCAGGCGACCGAGCGAGGTCATCGGCTCGGAGATGCCAAGGCCGAGGAACGAGATGAAGCTTTCCGCAAGGATCATCTCGGGCACCAGCAGCGAGGCGTAGACGATGACCACGCCAATGAGGTTGGGCAGGATGTGGCGGAAGATGATCGCGCTTTCGCTAACACCGCCAGCGCGCGCAGCCTCGATGAACTCGCGGGTCTTCAGGGTCAGCGTCTGGCCGCGCACGATCCGCGCCATGGTCAGCCACGAGACCGCGCCGAGCGCGATGAACAGCGTGATGAAGTTTCGGCCCGCCACCACGAGGATGAGGATCAGGATCAGCGTCAGCGGGATCGCCAGCAGCACGTCGACGATGCGCATCATCACGCTGTCGAGCCGGCCGCCGTAGAAGCCCGCGATCACGCCCCACGCGGTGCCCACGAGCAGCGCCATGGCAGCGCCGATGAGACCCACCAGCAGCGAGGTCTGCGTCGCCTGAATGGTGCGCGAGTAGAGATCGCGTCCCAGCTCGTCGAGGCCGAAGAAGTGGCCGGTCTCGATCGAAGGGGCACCTTGGGCAAGGATGTCGCCCATGCGCGCCCAGTCGATCTCTTCGTTGTCCCAGACCGCGAAGAACGGCCCGATGATGACGAAGGCGACAATCAGCGCCAGAACGATCACGCTGGCCATGGCGGCCTTGTTGCGCACGAAGCGGCCCATGGCGTCGCGGAACAGCGAGCGGCCACGGACGGCGTTGAAATCGGTGATATCGGCGGCCAGTTCCGCCGCCTTTTCGGATTTTCCGAACACGGGGTCAGCCTCCTCAGTAACGGATCTTGGGATCGAACCACGCATAGGCGAGGTCGGTCAGAAGGTTCACCACGACGGTCAGCGCGCCGTAGAGGATGGTCACCCCCAGCAGCACCGCATAGTCGCGGGTCAGCGCCGAGCTGACGTAGGATTGGCCAAGGCCGCCCGTCGAGAAGTAGAGATCGACGAAGACCGAGCCGGTCAGCACGTAGACGAACACCGGGCCGAGGTAGGAGATCACCGGCAGCAGCGTCGGCTTCAACGCGTGACGCCAGACGATGGCCTTGTTCGACAGGCCCTTGGCGCGGGCGGTGCGGATGAAGTTCGAGTTCAGCACTTCGAGCATCGACGAGCGCGTGATCCGCGCGATCGAGCCCATGTAGGAGGTGGAGAGCGCGATCACCGGCATGATCAGATACTGCCACTGCCCGCCGTTCCAGCCGCCGCCCGGCAGCAGGCCGAGCCAGAGCGTGAAGGTCAGGATGAGGATCGGGCCCATGATGAAGTTCGGCAGCGCCTGTGCGGCGATCCCGAGGCTCACGGCCAGATAGTCGATCCAGGTGTTGTGGCGGATCGCAGCGGCGATCCCAAGGCTGATGCCCACCAGCGAGGCGGCCAGGAAGGCCAGCGCGCCGTAGGTCAGCGAGATCGGGAAGCCCTGCGCGATCACGTCGTTCACGCTGCGGTCCTTCTGCACGAAGGAGGGGCCGAAGTCGAAATGCACGACGATGTTGTAGAAATAGTCCCAGAGCTGTTTCCACAGCGGCTGGTCGAGACCGTATTGCGCGTTGATGTTTGCCAGCACCTCGGGCGGCAGCGGCCGCTCAGAGGTGAAAGGCCCGCCCGGGGCGACATGCATCATCAGGAAGGACGCGACGACCAGAAAAAGGATCGTCGGTATCGCGACCAGCAGGCGGCGAATGACATAGCTCAGCATTCTGGAGGATCCGGATAGGGTGCCGCCCCCGCAGCACGAGGGCGCAGGGGCGGCAGGTTACAGGTGGTTATTCGGCGATCTTGTAGAGATTCTTCGAATACCAGTTCTGTTCCACGTTCTCGGTCGGCCAGTTCCCGACGTCGCTGTCCATCATGTAGACGCCAGCATAGTGGTAGATCGGGATCACCGGCACGTCGGTGGCGATGATCTCTTCGGCTTTGGTGTAGAGCGGCGTGGTGTCCTCGGCGGTTTTCGCGTCGGCCAGCAGCGCGTCATACTCTTCGTTGGCATATTTGCCGTCGTTGTAGCCCGAGTCGCTCTGGATCAGGTCGAGGAAGGTCGAGGCTTCGTTGTAGTCACCGCACCATGCGCCGCGCGCCAGATCAAAGTTCTGCTGGCCACGGGTGTCGAGGAAGACCTTCCACTCCATGTTGGCGAGATTCGCCTGAACGCCCAGCTTCTGCTTCCACATCTGGGTCATCACCACGGCGATCTTCTCGTGCGCCTCGGAGGTGTTGTAGATGACGTCGAAGCTGAGCGGGTTCTCGGGGCCATAGCCTGCCTCGGCGAGCAGTTCCTTGGCCTTCTCGTCACGCTCCTTCTGGGTCATCTCGGCCATCTCGCTCTTCGGCGGGGTGAAACCGGCAACCGCTTCGGGTGTGAAGCTATAGGCGGGCGGCTCGCCACCGGCCTTGATGTTGTTGGCGATGATGTCGCGGTCCACCGCCAGCGAGAGCGCCTCACGCACCTTCGGATCCTTGAACGCCTCAGGGCCCGAGTCGGAGAGGTTGAAGGTGTAGTAGTAGTTGCACAAACGCGGGAAGCTGATCGCCTCCTCGGGGTGCTCTTTCTTAAGGCGCGGGAACTGGCCTGCGGGCACGTCGGTGCGGTCAAGCTCGCCGGCGAGGTAACGGGTCAGCGCCACGTTCTCGTCGTTGATCACCAGCGCGACGGTCTTGTCGAGGATGGTGTTCTCGTTGTCCCAATACTGCGCGTTGCGCTCACGCACGATACGCTCGCCCGGACGGTACTCGGTCAGCACATAGGCGCCGTTCGAGACGATGTTCTCGGGCTTGGTCCACTCGCCGCCGAACTCCTCGATCACCTTTTGCGGTGCCGGAAAGGTGGTGCCATGGGTGGTCATCTGCGCGAAATAGGGCAGCGGCTGGCTCAACGTCACTTCGAAGGTGTGCTCGTCGATGGCCTTCACGCCCAGATCCGACGGGTCCATGTCGCCCGCAACGATCGCCTTGGCGTTCGCGATCGACATCAGTTCCATGTACCACTGGTAGGGCGAAGCGGTCGCCGGATCGACGGCACGGCGCCACGCATAAGCGAAATCACCGGCAGTCACCGGATCGCCGTTGGACCACTTGGCGTCGTCGCGCAGGTGGAACGTGTAGGTCAGCTTGTCGTCGCTGACGTCATAGCCGGTGGCGACGCCGGGCACGAGGTTGCCTTCCTCATCCTGGTTCATCAGGCCTTCGAACAGGTCGCGCACCACATCGGCGCCGTCGACATCCTCGACAATCTGCGGGTCGAGCGAGCTCACGTCGTCGAGCAGACGATAGGTGAAGGTCTGGTCCGCCGCCAGTTCCTCGCCCGTTTCCGGGTGGGTCGCTGCGGTGGCGGGGGTCATGGCGCCTGCGAGCATGGTGCTCGAAAGAAGTGCCGTCAAAGTCAGTCGCGAAATGCGGGTCAATGTCCTCTCCCTGTGACGATGAAACCTGCGGTCCCGCTGGCGCGATTGGCACCCGGGACCCGAACGCCCCGAGGCCTCGGGGCATGCGAATTGCGGCAAAATAACCGTGCCGAACTCGCCCGCAATGCACCAAAGAGTGATGACGTTACGTTGCGAAAATCCGCGGAGAAAAGCTGCGCAAATCAGGGCTCAAAGGGCATCTAATTGCCGATTTCACCGGGTCGCTGCAATTCCATAACTGCGGAAATTGCCCTCAAAAAGCACCGCCTGGAAAATAGGCATGGGACGCCGGAGCCCGGTCCGAACACGGCCGAATTTGGCAAGAAAACGAGGGTGATTCGGTGCGTTTGGCTTGGGTCTGCGGCTGCGTAACGCAGACATGCATTCCCCTGGTTTTGGGGGCGATCGGCCCTTAGAGGCCGCTCCTTTGCCCACGCGCTATGCGCCCTATCAGCGCCAAACGTGAGAGCTCCGGAAGGCTCTCTAGAAAGACCACGAAGGCACGTACTCCTGCCTCAAGGCAGGTCGCCACACCCTTGCGTTCTCTGAACATGAGAAGGCGCCAGAAACGCGAAAAGCAGCCTGACTGGCTGCTTGAATGTGTTTGTATATTTGCGGTTCGACTGGTTGCGGGAGTAGGATTTGAACCTACGACCTTCAGGTTATGAGCCTGACGAGCTACCGGGCTGCTCCATCCCGCGACAGAGTCGATTTGTATCGTTTTGAGAGATACGTTGATTTATTGAGGGTTTTACTAGGTTTGGCGGTGACCTACTCTCCCACGTCTTGAGACGCAGTACCATTGGCGCGGCAGCACTTAACGGCCGGGTTCGGAATGGAGCCGGGTGTTTTGCTTGCGCTATGACCACCAAACCAAGAAAAACCCACAACGTCGCGCGCAGCGCGACGGGTCGGCGGAAGCGACCTGCGAAGCAGGTTGCGGGCCGACACCCCCGGGAAGCTGGGAGCGACAGATACCAAGTCAAGTATTTTGTAGGGGTTGTATGCTTCGTCTGATCTTGGAACAGCCTTGCTGTTCCTGGATCGGATCAAGCCTATCGGGCCATTAGTACCGGTCAGCTGAATGCATTGCTGCACTTACACCTCCGGCCTATCGACGTGGTGGTCTTCCACGGCCCTCAGGGATACCTTGTTTTGAGGGGGGCTTCCCGCTTAGATGCCTTCAGCGGTTATCCTGTCCGATCATAGCTACCCAGCACTGCCGTTGGCACGACAACTGGTCCACCAGTGGATCGTTCACCCCGGTCCTCTCGTACTAGGGGCAACTCCTCTCAAGTATCCTACACCCACGGCAGATAGGGACCGAACTGTCTCACGACGTTCTAAACCCAGCTCACGTACCTCTTTAAATGGCGAACAGCCATACCCTTGGGACCTGCTCCAGCCCCAGGATGAGATGAGCCGACATCGAGGTGCCAAACACTGCCGTCGATATGGACTCTTGGGCAGTATCAGCCTGTTATCCCCGGCGTACCTTTTATCCGTTGAGCGATGGCCCTCCCACTTGGGACCACCGGATCACTATGGCCGTCTTTCGACTCTGCTCGACTTGTCAGTCTTGCAGTCAGGCTGGCTTCTGCCATTGCACTCAACGAGCGATTTCCGACCGCTCTGAGCCAACCTTCGCGCGCCTCCGTTACGCTTTAGGAGGCGACCGCCCCAGTCAAACTACCCGCCACACAGGGTCCCGGAACCCGATAAGGGATCGCGGTTAGACATCAAGCAATGCAAGGGTGGTATCTCAAGGGAGGCTCCACGGACACTGGCGTGTCCGCTTCGAAGCCTACCACCTATCCTGCACATGCATGGCCTGATGCCAGTGTGAAGCTGTAGTAAAGGTGCACGGGGTCTTTCCGTCTAACCGCGGGAAGCCTGCATCTTGACAGGCAATTCAATTTCGCTGAGTCGATGTTGGAGACAGCGGGGAAGTCGTTACGCCATTCGTGCAGGTCGGAACTTACCCGACAAGGAATTTCGCTACCTTAGGACCGTTATAGTTACGGCCGCCGTTTACCTGGGCTTCAATTCAGAGCTCTCACCCCTCCTTTTAACCTTCAGGCACCGGGCAGGCGTCAGACCCTATACGTCGTCTTGCGACTTCGCAGAGCCCTGTGTTTTTAGTAAACAGTCGCCACCCCCTGGTTTGTGCCCCCAGCCAAAACTTGCGTTGAAACTGGGCCTCCTTCTCGCGAACTTACGGAGGTATTTTGCCGAGTTCCTTCAACATCGTTCTCTCAAGCGCCTTGGTATTCTCTACCAGTCCACCTGTGTCGGTTTAGGGTACGGTCTCAAAGTGGGGCTATTTCCAGGAACTGCTAAGCGGCCCCTCCAATCCGATAAGGAGGAACAACCTTCGCAATCCGTCACCACCACATGGCCCAGGAATATTGACCTGGTTCCCATCGACTACGCCTTTCGGCCTCGCCTTAGGGGCCGGCTTACCCTGCTCAGATTAGCTTTAAGCAGGAACCCTTGGACTTTCGGCGAGAGTGTCTCTCACACTCTTTGTCGCTACTCATGTCATCATTCTCGCTAGTGATCTCTCCACCGGATGCCTTACAGCCCGGCTTCACAGAAAGGACTTGCTCCTCCATTACATCCCGAAGGATGCAGAAGAGGAGTAGTCCTATGTCACACTACGCTCCGCTACCATGCGCTATGCGCATCCTCGGCTTCGGCTCATGGCTTGAGCCCCGTTACATCTTCGCCGCAGGACAACTTAATTAGACCAGTGAGCTGTTACGCTATCTTTAAAGGATGGCTGCTTCTAAGCCAACCTCCTGGTTGTTTTGGTCGTCCCACCTGCTTTCCCACTTAGCCATGAATTGGGGGCCTTAGCCGGAGGTCAGGGTTGTTTCCCTCTCCACTACGGGCGTTAGCACCCGCAGTGTGTCTGCCATCTAGTACTCCCTGGTATTCGGAGTTTGGTTAGGATCAGTAAGCCTGTGGGGCCCCATTACCCATCCAGTGCTCTACCCCCAGGGGTATTCGGATGACGCTCTACCTAAATAGATTTCGCGGAGAACCAGCTATCTCCGAGTTTGATTGGCCTTTCACCCCTAGGCACAACTCATCCCGACCTTTTTCAAC